>JAXFZX010000076.1:0-12069 GCA_034184445.1 Pseudomonadota bacterium
CTAAGGTAAAACATCCATAATAGTGGGTATAGGGCAATGTCATACCCCAGCCTAAAAACATGGCCCAATCTTTGGTTTTTCCTTCCTTCAAAATCAACAAAGCATAAGTAATAAAGGCTGTAATTTCCAAATAAAATAAGGAATACATACGAATGTTTGTCCCAAGCCATAAGCTGGCGGGGAAGAAAAAGGTTAGGGCCGCAAACCAAAGGGCTGTTTTATCCCCTGCCAAGCGCCGAACAGGGAAAGCCCCCAATAAAGCGGTTAGTGCTAAGAATACAAGGTTTGAAAATCGTGCCCATCCCACAAGATGATAATCCATACCCATCATCCATAATTTAAGAATTATATAATACATCGGGGGATGAGAATCCTCAAGTTCAATGGCATGAAACATATCTTGCCATGAAAGGCTTGTCAGGTAAAGTGAATATTGTTCATCATACCAAGCATTAAAATTGTTCATCAACGGTAAATACAGAACAATTCCCAAAACCCAAATCAGCAAAAATTTTTCTTTAAATGTTTTAAACATAGCTATCCTCTTTCATGATATTCCTGCTCCGTGTTGACATTCCAAATGTTTGTGCGATCGCCTGTCGGTTGGATTATTTCCTGAACAACCGCCATAGCGGATAAAACCGAATGATCCATATTGTTGTAGCGATGCATACCGTTTCTGCCCATAACAAATAAGTTTTCAAAAGTATCCAAAAATTCTTTAACGACACTAAATTGATTATATGTTCCAAAATAGGCCGGATAGGCTTTGGGGACTTTGAAACTGACACTATCAAGGACGGCATCTTGATTAATCAAACCAATTTTTTCGGCCTCTTGAATGGCTAATTTGATAAAATCCGTATCCGACATTTTCCATAATTTATCGTTTTCATTACAAAAGTATTCCAGACCGATCCACACGGTGTTTTGATAGTCTTTCACAAGATAGGGACTCCAATTATTAAACAGTTGCACGCGCCCTAAATGAACGCCTTTTTCCTGAATATAAATCCAGGTATCCTTGGGCATGCCGTTTAAAATGCTTTCTTTTAAAGTATAGCCCAATTTCATCTCTTTTAGCAGAAGACCCACCGTTCTAAAATCCCGATACATCAGGCCATTTGCCACCTTTTGAACATTTTTTGGCACATCATCTAAATCATGAATGAGGTCTTTAACGGGCATGCTGGACAGCACATAATTACAAGGGATAACACGACCATCATCTGTTTCAACGGATAGAACTTTGTTGCCTTGACGATTGATTTTAACGATTTTTTGATTTAAGTAAATTTCACCGCCCATTTCTGTTATTTGTTTGGCAACTTCTTCCCACAGTTGTCCCGGGCCAAATTTCGGATACCAAAATCGTTCAATCAGGGATGTTTCTTTTTGTCCGATTTTTAGTATATTCATTAAAACCTTCATAATGGATAGTCCTTTGACCCGTTGCGCTCCCCAATCGGCGGCAATATCGGAACACTTTACACCCCAAAGTTTTTCGGTGTAATCTTTAAAAAAAGTTTCATAAAGTTCTTGACCGAAACGGTTGATAAAAAAGTCTTCTAATGATCTTTCCGGTCGTTTGTGAAAAATGCTTTTGAGATAGGAAAAACCGCATTTCATCATTTTAATCAGGCCCAAATTTCGGATGGTCTTAAAATTCAATGTTACCGGATAATCAAAAAATGACTTCATGTAATAAATGCGACTGACACGAGGGCGAGACAGCATTACTTTATCTGTCACATTCGGATTTGGGGCATCCGCATCGGCAGATAAATCCAACTCCCGCTCAAAAAGCATATCATCTAAACTGGGCATTCCTTGAAGCGGTAAAATGCCTTTCCACCAATTCATGACGCTATCCGATTTAGAAAAGAATCGGTGCCCGCCCATATCCATGCGGTTGCCGTTATGATTCATGGTGGCACTGATTCCACCGATAAAATCGGATTGCTCCAAGATAATCGGGTGAATATCCGATCGTTTTAACAATTCATAGCCGGCCGTTAATCCCGCCGGCCCCGCACCGATAATGATTGCTGTTTTGGACATAAGATACCTCCAACCTTCATATAACACAAAAATAAGACTTTATTCAATAAAAAAATTGAATTTTGTGTCAAAACAGCCTATCTTCTTCTATATTCATTTTAAAGGAGAAACTTTTATGACTATTCAACTGCCGAATTTGCCTTTTGATAAAGAGGCTTTATCCCCCTTCATCAGTGCAAAAACAATTGACTTCCATTATGGTAAGCATCATCAGACCTATATTAAAAACACAAACGATTTGATTAAAGATACCCCCTTGGCGGATAAAAATTTACGGGATATTATCTTAATTTCTGCGGCCGATACGGTCTTAACCCCTGTTTTCAATAATGCGGCTCAATGCTTTAATCATGATTTTTATTGGCATAGTCTATCTCCTGTTAAGCAAGATATCCCCTCCATGCTGATGGATCTGATAATTCGTGATTTCGGTTCGGTTTCCGACCTTAAAAAAATGTTGCATCAAGCGTCGTTACGGCAATTCGGTAGTGGCTGGGTGTGGTTGACTCGTTATAAAGAGGAACAATTAAAGATCCTAACAACTACCAATGCTGATACTCCGATCACAAAACCTGATTTTAAGCCACTCTTATGCATTGATGTTTGGGAACACGCCTATTATTTAGACTATCAAAACAGGCGAGCAGATTACGCCCAATCGGTCATTGATAACCTGATCAACTGGCAATTTGCGACCGAAAATTTAAACCGTTAAAAAATATTAAATAGACCCGATTTCTTCTGGGGTTTTTCTTGCTCGGCTAAGCGTTTTTCTTTACGCTCTTCGGCTTTGGCCTTGCCGGTTTTTAATTCTTCTTCGGTTGCGCCCCCCTCAATAGAGGTAATTGCATTTTTAAGGGTAAAAATAAGATTGGGATCACTTGCCATACTGTTCGCCGTTAACATCCAGCCATAACATTCCGAAATATCCGGCGGATTGATTCCCCGACCTTCGCAATACGATTTTCCCAATTGATATTGGGCATACGGATCATTTAGATCAGACCCTTTACGATACCATTGCACGGCTGAGGTATCATCTTGAAAACGACTGCGCAATAAATCGCCATAGTAGGCATAGGCCTTTTTATTTCCATTTTGAACCGCACTTTCAATTTTCTTTTCTAATCCGGATTTGTCCTTAGTTTCCACAGCAGTGCTAATCATTTGTGCCGTGATACCATATCCCGAACCATCCGATTGCCATGCCGCACCGGATTCTAAACGTGCTTTGGTTGTTTCTTCGTCATTAAAACCGGGAATAATGGGCATAACGGCCATAATGCGTTCTTTTTGTGGAACGCTGCGTTCGGCCGAAACCGGTCGCCAATTCATAATTTTCTTTTGTTGAACCGCCAAAAAATTACCATCAAACTTACGCCCGATAGTATCGCGTCGTTCGGCCGCCATGCGCCCAATATCATCGGAATTGTAGGCCGCTAAAATACTATACCACGAAAAAGCATCTACCGGATTTTTTAATCTCGGATGCGAAGCCCGAATATCCGCCCATTCTTGCTGTGCGGGAATGTAGCCTTGGTTGGCGGCCCGCACATACCATTTAACGGCGGCCTTAAAATCTTGGGGAATACCGCGACCGTTTAAGTAATATCGCGCTGTTTTAACTTGTGATCGTTTTTCACCCTTTAATGCCCCCATATAGAAAAATCCAAAAGCATGCGTATAATTTTTTTCAACCCCTTCGCCTTTTTCATATAAGGACCCCAATTCATACATAGCGTTCCCATTTCCGGCGTAGGCCGCTTTTTTCAGGTATTCAATTCCCAAATCCTGATTTTGCGCCATTCCTTCACCCGCTAAGGCCATTTTGCCCAATTGGACGGTTGCCTCGGAATAGTAGCCTTTATCTGCTTGTTCAAAATACTGAATGGCTTTGGCAATATCGGCCTCTACCCCTAAACCGTCATGATACATTTTCCCCATGTAGTAGGCTGCGGTTGAATTTCCTTCACTCGCTAAGGCCATCATTTCCGGATAGGCGGTTTTATATTCTGCTTTATCAAAGGCTTTAATGGCTTCGGGAAGTCCCGCCATAGCTGATACAGATATCGTCGTTGATATTAAAAGAGCTGCCCACAATTTCACTTTCATTTTAAACCCTTTCTTGTGTTGTTTTTTCCTTTATATCATTTTTTTTTCGGGTTGTAAAACTTTTTTTACTATTTTCTGAATGAATTTGAGGATAGTTATCGTATCCGAGTGGGATAGGGATAATTGATACTTTCCAATGAATTTGTCGTATATGAAAATTCCCTGCGTTCAAAATGAACATGATAATGCCCCGGAACCGGTGGAATAAAATATCCCCGTCGTCGATACTTATGTTTTTTAATTGTTTTTGTGGTGCCGCAAGGTAAAGTCGGTTTGCGCATCGCTGGTGCCGCGCAGGGTGGCCGACAAGATGGCTGACGCCGTCCCCGATTGGAGCAAGGTTGTCTGGGCGCGGCCATTAAGGATAGTGTTGATGCAACAACAAGCCATGGAATCATTTTTTTGAAATTCATTATAACCTCCCTTTTTTAAAAAGGTATTTTATCACAAAAGAAAGAATTTGTCAAATAAGGGATGTTTGAGATTCAATAATCTTACGAATCGGGGCATAAGAGCGACGGTGGTAAGGTGTTATCCCATATTGAGCCAGAGCCTGTTGATGATCCTTGGTCCCATAGCCCGCATTCTTTTCCCATCCGTATTGGGGGTAGTCTTTTGCCAAATCTGTCATGATATGATCCCGTGTCACCTTGGCAACAATAGATGCTGCCGCAATGGATAAAGAGCGAGAATCACCACCGATGATGGCACGCATAGGGATATTCCAATTTGGCAATTTATTTCCGTCTATTAAAGCATAGGCAGGTTTAGAACCTTGACATATGACCACTTCCATAGCACGGTGCATGGCCAAAAAAGAAGCTTGTAAAATGTTGATTTTGTCTATTTCTGAGGCACTGGCTTGACCAACCCCGATAATGGCACCCGATTCCATAATAAGGGGGAATAATTGTTCGCGCTTTTTTGCGGATAATTTTTTTGAATCATTGATGGCTAGGGCTAAATCAGAAGGAATTTTAAAATTCGGCCAGCATACGCATGCTGCTACTACCGGCCCACACCAAGGCCCGCGACCAGCCTCATCAAAACCGAAAATAAGGCCTTGCGTAGCTACTTCCTTTTCATAAGTAAAATCAGGCATGATTCAATCGGGATACAACGGATTCATAATCGGGAACTTTATGCACCGGCCCCAATGTTGCCAAAGTCGGTTTTTGCATAAAAATCCGTTTGGCAAGTGCCTGCATCTGTTCTTGGGTCACGGCCTCAATCTGCTGAACGGTCTCGTCATCAGGCACAACACGGTTATAGATAATCATGTCCGTTGCATTGCTTTCGGCATGAGTGCTCCAATTTTCGGCACGCATCAGGATCCTGGCCTTTGCCCTATTTTTGGCGCGAATAATTTCGTCTTCCGTCAATGTATCGGATAATTTGTTGATTTCATCGCATAAGACGGGCAATAATTCCGCCACCTCTGTTTCTCCTGTGCCGGCATAGATACCGAATGTTCCTGTATCCGTTTCCGGTGCATTAAAGGCGTAAATAGTATAAACAAGTCCCCGTTTTTCACGAATTTCTTGGAATAAACGCGATGACATACCCCCTCCGAAAACCGAAGCTAACAAAGCCGCTGCATAATAATCTTTATCCGCATAGGAACATCCCTCAAATCCCAGAATAAGGTTGACTTGTTCATTGGTTTTGACCTGACGAATATCTCCGCCGACATATCGTGCCGGTGCCGGTTTTTCCGAGCGCGCTGACATGATTTGGGTGAAGTTTTGTTCGCACTCATCCATAAAATCATCAGCGTTTATATTTCCAGAAACACTGATAATTAAACGATTCGTTGTATATTGCCCATGCATATAGTCCAACAATTTTTGACTGGTAATAGAACGAACATTTTCAGGCGACCCCAAAATTGTTCGCCCTAAGGGTTGATCGGGATAAGCCGTTTGATTGTATAGGTCAAAAATTAAGTCATCCGGTGTATCGTTATTCATATTGATTTCTTGGATGATGACACCTTGCTCTTTTTTTAGCTCTGTCCCATCCATAACTGAATTTTGTAAGATATCAGATATGATGTTTAAACCCAATTTCCAATCTTTTTGAAGAACCTTTACATAGTAAGCCGTCATGTCTTTGCCGGTATAGGCATTAACGATGCCGCCGACATCTTCAATTTCGCGCGAAATATCAAAAGCCGAACGTGAAGTTGTTCCCTTAAATGCCATGTGCTCTAATACATGAGAAATACCATTGATATCCGGTGTCTCAAACCGCGCACCGACAGCTACCCATACGCCCATAGATACACTTTCACAACGGGGATTGGAATCGATAATGACACGAATCCCATTTTTTAATAAGCGCACTTCAATCATTTGTGTTCAATCGTCCCATCAAAAATTGTTCTTGTCTCTGGGGGTGTAATTTGCCGCTTACCATCAGATGTGATGACCATTTTTTCTATGGTTGTTGTTTTAATAACGGTTGGTTGAGGGGATCCATCTGATTGAGATGACGGGGCAGGCTCTTGCCGAATCACAATTTCGGGGACTACCCGAATCGGTTTTGCCTCAACAACGGTTGCTGGGGCAGACGGGGTAGGTAAGGGGACCGAAACCTGTTGTATGGTGGGTTCGGATTGAATAATTTCCTCTTGCACGGAGACCTCAGGAATCGTTTCTTGTAAGATTTCGGGGACAACCTCAACCGTCATTGATGTTGAATCGGATAAAGCTTCTGTTCCTTCGGTTATAACAGGGGGGTTGGCCGTAAAGCGGAATAGAGCATACCCCGTCTTATCGCCCTGAACAGCTTCGCCAATACCGATAGTATAATAAGCCCCGATAAATCCATAGTCAAAATCAAGATAGTCTATGTTATAGGTGGCATTTAAGGATGTGCGTCCTGTTTCTGTAATGTTGCAGATAAAATCCCGTGATGTCAATTCTACTTGATCTGTATAGTTGACCATTAAACGCGATAGGGCCAACTGACAAGAAGGATAGGTTTTATCGGCTTTAACACGGTAATCCAAAACAAGATCTAATCCCGTTGCCCCGTTTAATTTTTTTTCGTCCGCTAATTTCAGATTTTGGATAGTCACCAAAACAGGGGCAAATGAGGTATCCGCCGGAACGGAAATGCCTTCTTTAAGACAAATATGCGTATTAGGATCGGCTTCGCAAACCAAAATGTTTTTACCTACATTTTGTTCCATCATTTGTGCAATTTTATTGAAAAGGAAACCCTTTGTCATAGAGTAGGGAGCGTTGGCACATTGATGCGCCCGACACACCAAAACGGATGTAGATGATAAATTATCAATTTGCGCCGTTGCCGATAGGTTGGCAATTATCCCTGATAAAAAAAGAAGGCTGTATGCGTATTTTTTCATGTTTTTCCCCTTGCGTTAAGAAAGTCGTAATTCACTATAAACACAAAATAATTGAAATTGCAAGCAGTATTTTCGCTTTATTGGGGGGTAAAATTCATTTTTTTTGAAAAAAAATCACTTTTTTTCATTTTGTCTATTTCCCAAAAAAATTTTTTAGTGTATAGTATCTAAAACAACCAAAAGGAGAATCATATGGAAGAAATCATTTTTCCCAATCAAATTCGGATGTTTCGGCGGGTTCGGGGCATTTCAATGAAAAAGTTGGCTGATCATTTGAATATGAGTTTATCCGCCATCAGTAAAATTGAACGTGGTTATAGACGCATTGATGAGAATCAATTAAACCGTTTGACGGGGTTGTTGAATTGTCCGCCTGAGGCCATATTCGTGACCGAAGAGTCCTCGCAACCCGAGGTTATAAATGCATGGAAGACCGAACAAGAACGCCGCAATAAAATCAATGCCGGCAGCGGTTTAAAAACATTGGGGGCAGGGCTTCGCTATCTGCGGGGGCAAAAGAAATTGACCTTGTTTAAGGTTGCCAAGGGCGCAGGATTGACTTTATCTGTTTATCACCGGATTGAAATGGGACAACGCGAAGTGGAAGAAAATGTGTTGGAACGAATCGCGCATGCCTTAGGATATTCGGGGACGGATCTACAATTAAAGATATATGAATTGGATATGTCAGGTGCGTTAGATGAATTGAAAAATAATGATTTTAAAACGGGTGTGGAAACATGTAAGGGGGGGTATAATGACTTACCTGTCAGTCGTTTTATGATGAAAAACGCCGATTCGCAGGAAGTGACTGTTCAAGTTTATGGTATGCCACGCGCAGACGGAACCTTATACATTGATAAATCTCATCCTGTTGGATCGGTTATTTGTCCGTCAACATTGGCCAAAGAATTGGACTTATACGCGGTTCGTTTAATGACGGATACGCTTGGAAAAGTCATTCCTCAACGATCTATTTTGGTTGTGGCACCACATGCCAAAGTTATGGATGGAGATATTGTAGCCTTTCCGATTCACAATGATGTTATCCGGTTGGTAAGTGTGGGTGTTAATACCGATGGTACCTGGTTTTTTAAAACGGCCGATTCGGCGAATAAAAAGCCTTTGTCATTTGAGCAACTAAAAACATTGCAACGAATCGTTTATATTGCTATACCTTAACAGAAAGTAAAGGAAATATGATGCAAACCTCTAATCAATCTTTCAGAAAGGCTTTTGTTGAAGATCAAACCAAACGGACGGATCGTGTGTTGGATGAAGCTCAACGACTGGTTAATTTGTATCGGCATGCCGATGCTTTCGGGGCGGATTTTGCCCCTAAATTGGATCAGATGCTGTTATCCCTATCCCCTGAGGTTCTGTCGGCGTTGTCTAATATCCTTGGGGGTGAGGTTGTGCGACGGTACTACACATATCTGAAAGATAAGACTTCGTCGGGACATGAACAACCCGCTCCCGATGAAACGATTATTCCACAACAGGGCTATTTACCTGATCCGACTCAAAATGAAGTCGTTTCCACAAGTGGGGCCGATGCTACGGATATAAATCGGCTGTTAAAGGAATTTTTAACGGCTCATCAACAAGAATTGAATGAGGTATTAAAGGCACAATCTACAAATTTGGAAACGATCTTGAAACGGATTGATCAAACGGTTGCCAATCCGAAGTATCCGACTAATTACCCAATGCATACGATTGAACAGGGGACAAAACGCCCAAAAGAGTATGCCGATGTTATTGAATCCGGCACCCAAACGGCTGTTTTTGTTCCCGATGAAACGGAGGGATTTTAACTGATGCCAGATATATCTAAATTAAAAGAAGCTTTAAAGAATTACACAGGGGAAAGTGAATCCTTAAACCAATTTGCCTTGGTCGCAACGGCCGAGTTGGGGGATAATTGGATAGAAACAATTTATGATACCCTAACGGATTTGTCGGTTGAGGAAAAAGAAAAATTGGATCATGCTTTTCAATATTATGCGGCAACAATGGCTTGGAATGAGGCCCAGACATATCTCAATCAAGACGAGCCTTTGGATGTTAAGGCCGTTTCGGATAGAATCCCTGTATTGGAACATTGGTTGTCCTTTTTTCAAGATGCCGGATTACAGGTTGTGGATCAATTAAAGCAAAAGCTTGCCTCTATTTCCAATGAAACTGTCATAGGACAAGAAGAAAAAACGGCAGATGCCAATTCTCGGCAAGAGCCCTCAGAATCAGAAGCCGAAAATTCATCACAGGCGGAACAATCTGTGACCGAAGAGGCACCAGCCGAATCTCCCGAACAAAAGCCAATTGTGGTTGAAAAACCGATGTCTGAGGCTTTGTGGACTGTGGAGAAAATTCGTAAGCAAGCGGATTTAACCAAAGATATCCAATCATGGGTGGCGGCCCGTTGCGTTTCTTTGGGACATAAGGAAGTTTTTGCCTATCCGTATTATGGATTTGTCGTAGATGTTATGCGTCAAACGCGCAATGACATTCAACAATTATTGGATAGTGCCGATATGTTGCAAGAGGTTAACACGCATTACCCCGGTGAGATTCGCCATTTACAAGATTATCAACTCTCTTTGGATAAAGATTTAGAGATTGCTCTACAAAATGGTATTTCCGATGAAACGGCCTTGATTAACGATGAATTGACGGGTGAAGATGCTAAACGGTTGTTGGGGCAATTGGATACATCTAATACACCGGAATTTTCGGGACCTGCCCCCGATGGGTTTGAGGTCATATTGGATACGGATACCGAAGAAAATGATCAACAAATTAAAGATGAGTATAATCAAATTGAAAATAGGGTTTTATCTGATGAAAACAAAAATTCGGTAGAAAATGAAAAAAATGCTTCACAAACACCTAAAAATAGTGTAAAAAAGAAATTGTCCTTTTCTTTGGGAAATAAAAAACCGGCCGGAACATAAGGAGACAGAAAAATGAAATACATACGCTATATCGGAATGGCTTTGATGATGACGGGATTGTTTGTCGGGGGACAGGCTGTGGCTGAACGCCCGCAGACTGCTCGTTTTATCAATATTGAAACACCGTTTCGGTGTTCGGTTGCCCGCTATGATAACCTGAAAATTGCGACCACTATTCCGCTAAAAGCCGGTGACTTTAAACTGACATTCTTTGATAAAATGGATGATTTACCCAGATATGAAGTCAATGGTTTGTCTTTTTCAAAAAAACCGATTGATGAAGCCTTGCAATTGTTGGTTGATGAGGCTGGCATTACCGTATATACCGAGGATGGATTTTATCCCACAATGGATGCGGACAATGTATTTGGTGAGTTGACTGATGTGGTTGATGAATTAACGGCTTCCGGTGATATTTTTTATCGCTATGATGCCATGAAGAAAGAATTGTATTTATCGCGTAAAGGGCGTTTTGAACTGCAACTACCGGATAACCGAATGGTTATGTTGGCGTTATTGGATGCTTTAAGAGGGGCGGGTATTTCCGATGCGCGTCCTGATTGGAAAAATAGCACAATTTTGGTCACATTGACGCAGTCAGAAAAGAAAACGGTAGAAGAATTATTATCCTTTATCGTGGATGATGGCTATTTGTTATTGGCCGATACGCGGGTTTATACGGCGCGTCCCAAGACACCGATGGTGAATTGGCAAAGGATTGTGCGCCGGTTTGGGGCGGGCCGTGTTTATTCAGCCAATAATGGCCTTGTTGGTAAAGCTTTAAGTATTGGTAATCAAATCCCTGAACAGCAATTTATTTCAACGGTTGGGACAGAGTTTGCCCTTCTGCCCATCAGTCAAGGGGTCGCCATTGTTCCCAATGGATGGAAAATGCGCTTTAATGTGGGACAGTGTTCGCTGAATGACAGATTGACGGATTTATCTATTTTGGTGAATGCTCAGATCAGAACCCCAGAAAAAGTGGAAACAAGCATTACATTGGATACTCCCAAAGGGGAACTTAGTTCGTTTAACACGGTATCGGCTATTGACAATGAATTAATTGTTGTTGGCCTGCCGGATCCGCAAAACAAATCAGAAGAATTATTGGCTACATTTAAATTAAGATTAATTCGTTTGGTAAAGGAAAATTAAAATGACAGAAGAACATCAGTTTCAGGCTCCGCCGGCTCCGCCTAAGGCCCCGTCTTTTGGAGGACCTGCGCCGGCATTTCCATCGGTTAGTGCACATGCCGATTCGGCAGAGGTTCCTCCGAATAATTTTGCAGCTGCATTAAAGATATCACCCCGCATTTTTGAAACGAAATTTATGCTGGCTATTTTTGGGGTATGTATTTTTATCGGATTGGCCTTGGGGGCTTTGTTCTTTGGTGGAAGTAGTGCCCCTGTTGTGCAGATGCCTCGGGATGCTATTCGCGGTGTTATTGAAAATCCGGATATTCGCCAAAAGCTGACACGCTGTGGAATGGTACCACCATCATCGGCATGTTTGGTCTATCTTGTAAATCATACACCAGATGACCATTATGCGGAATACTTTTTTGAAAC
>JAXFZX010000077.1:0-18570 GCA_034184445.1 Pseudomonadota bacterium
GAAGTGCCTCTGTTCGGAAAAATGGCAAAAACAGCACCGGCTATTGCCGTATTTGCCATAAAATTTAATGTGCCGATTGTTATGGCACGAAGCATTCGTCAGCCTGATGGTCACTTCGTGATGGAGGTATCTGAGCCATTAGCAATGCCTCCCAAAGGTAATAGTGAACAGCGGATATTGAGCCTGATGACTCACATCAATCAACAGTTGGAAAAATGGATACGGGAAAATCCAGAGCAATGGTTATGGATACATCGGCGATTTGATAAGTCGGAATATCGGTGAAAGTTCATTTTTTGTTTGACATGCCATGAAAGGTATGCTATGCGAAAAAATAGCGAAAGGAAAGTGAAATGAGGCTTCTGGTCTTAGGACTTCTGTGGGGAGTGGTATTGGCGGGTTGCTCTACAAAAAATGCCGATAAAATTCGGGCGTGCGAGGGCAGTAACGTCAAGAATTGCTCACCGGTTATTTATTTTTTACCGGATTCTGATGAAATCACACCCTATGGAAAAAAACGATTGGATTGGAGCGTTGAAAAAATGAATCGGTGGCCGAATAAACGCATGTTGATTACGGCGTATGCCTATGAATGGGGGGGAGATGAATATAATATGGACCTATCCCGCAGGCGCGCTCGATCAGTCGGACGATACTTTGTGCAAAACGGTATTGATCCAAGGCGTATTCGGGTGCGGTACTTAGGAAACGCAAATCCGATATGTCTGGAACCGGAATGCCAAAAATTAAATCGGCGGGCGATTGTAGAAATGTATAATCTATGACATTTTTCCCTTGACAGATAGGGAAAGTATAGGGCATATTGGGCGCATGAGATTGAAAAACGTGTTTTTGTTCGTGATGCTTTTGATGTGGGGCGTGGCCGTTCAAGCCAGCGTTTCTACCCTTGTCGCCGATACAAAAAGCGGGTTTATCCTAAAATCCGATCATGCAGGGGATCCAAAGCCACCGGCATCCTTGACAAAGTTAATGACACTATACTTAGTGTTTGGGGCGTTGGATAACGGCGTTTTAAAGTGGGATGATCCCTTGCCGATATCAGAAAAAGCCGCCGCGCAACCGCGATCAAAAATCGGTGTGATCGCCGGAGAAACCATATCGGTGCGGGAAGCTGTGTCGGCATTGATCATAAAATCGGCTAATGATGTTGCAGTGGTGGTGGCAGAGGCTCTTGGCCAAAATGAAGAGCAATTCGCCGATATGATGACACGAACAGCCAAAGGATTGGGACTTTCGGATACGGTGTTTAAAAATGCATCGGGATTGCATGAAACAGGGCAGGTTTCTACTGCCAAAGATATGGCAATCTTAACGATGGCATTGATTAACCATTATCCGACATATTATGAATTATTTGCAGCACCGTCCTTTACCTATAAAGGACAAACTTATCATTCTCATAACACGGTTTTACAACAATATGAAGGTGCAGAAGGCTTGAAAACCGGATATGTATCCGCAGTCGGCTATAACATTATTTCAACTGCCAAAAAAGGAAATGCCCGTTTGGTCAGTGTCGTTATCGGAGAAGATTCTCCATTAAAACGCGATTTAAGAGCAATGAGGTTGTTGGATAAGGGATTCCATCAAGTGGAAATTCAAAATCAGGCGGAGGCCACGGGACGATTAAAAAGCGCGTTTAACCCCCTTAACCGGCGGGCTCTTATTGCAAAGCCACCTGTGGATATCTTTGTGCCGTTTATGAAATTGTCATGGCGACAAAGTCAGAAAAAAATAGCCACTTTATCCCCGAAAAAGAAAACAATGCCTATACCAAATATGTTGGATACGGGCGTGGAACAAGGGGATAATTGGGCCATTCAGGTAGGTGCTTTTGAAGGGAAAAATAAAGCTCAGCAAATTGCGGAAAAAGCTTGTGGCATTTTGGGATTTTCAAATAAGGAAATCCAAACGCCAAAGGCGAATAACCGCTTTTTTAGATCCAGAATCCAAGGATTAAGCCAAAAAGAAGCGCGTCAGGCATGTGAGCGTCTTTTGAAAGGGTCGGGATGGCAGTGCTTCCCTATCGCACCCAAAGGATAAAACAGGGTGTTTTTTTAGAAAATACGGCATTTAAATAAAAAATAGAAATCATAACATATTGATTTATAATGATTTTATTTTTTGAAAAACATTTTTTGTTGACTTTTTTGAAAAATGAGTATATAATGAAGCTATCACTTGAAACAAGGTGAGTTCATTAAAAATAAAAAGGAGAGAGAAAATGAAAAATAAAATTTTAAGTAAATTGTGTGCTGTTGCGTTGGTTGCTTCGGGAACGGGATGTGTATCCATGCAACAATCAAAGCCGGTATATGAAGGCTATCTGGATCCGAGATCAGAAGACTTTAAAGTCCAAAAAGAAGCTTTTGAAAATGCGGGTAAGGCCGTTGAGGCAACTTTTGTTAAAGATGCCAATGGACAAATGGTGGCTGTCTATGGTGTTCGGGATAAAACATTTATGGAAAGAACAAATGATCATTTGAATGCAAATGAAGGTATTTATCGGGCTGTTGATCGGGCGGCAACTTTGGGATTGCGGACCACAGACACCATCTATAATATTAAAGGTGTTCATCAAATGGAAAAGATAAATACAACCGAACGGCGTCAAAATCACTTGTTGCAAACGATTGGTGGGGCTTTGTTGTCCCGATAAGGAAGTCGGTTTGATGAAAACGGGGCCTTTTTATAGGGCCCCGTTTGTTTTTTTGGGGGGGAGCTGTGATAGAATGTGAGGCAAGAAAGATAAAGCATTGATCATTTTAGCCATGCCTTTATCATAAAAGACTTGATTTTGTGAAAAAAATGTGGTATAAGAAAATGCTTTTTTGTTGAAGGCCTAAATTGACCGGACTGAACGATATCTCGGTTCGTGCCGATTAAGGCAAGAGAAAGAGCATTTTAATCAATAAATGAAAGGAAAAATGAGATGTCGTTAGAAAAATCAAAAAAACAACAAATTATCAAAGATTACGCCATTAACGAAAAAGATACGGGTTCGCCCGAAGTCCAGATTGCCGTCTTGACCGAAAAGATTACCGCTTTGTCGGCACATATGCAATCGCATCCGCAGGATTTTCATTCTCGGCGCGGATTGATGAAAATGGTCGCGAATCGTCGCAGATTGTTGAAATATGTTAAGGAAAATGATACCAAACGGTATGAAAGCCTTATCGCGCGCTTGGGTTTGCGTAAATAACCCAATCAAGAGGGAACATCAGGGGATGTTCCCTCTTTTAAACTTGTAGGAAAAAGGAAAATAGAAAATGAGTATTTTTAAAACATATAAGAAAGAAATGATTTGGGGAGGTAAAAAATTATCCCTTGAAACCGGTAAAATAGCACGTCAGGCCGATGGAGCTGTTATCGCTAGATATGGCGATACGGAAGTAATTGCAACTGTATGTGCCAGTAAAATGCCACCGGAAACTTTTGAAGATTTTATTCCGCTGACGGTTAATTATCAGGAAAAAACCTATGCGGCCGGCCGAATCCCCGGCGGGTTCTTTAAACGCGAAGGAAAACCATCTGAATCCGAAGTATTGATCTCTCGGTTGATTGATCGGCCCATTCGCCCTTTGTTTGCCAAAGGATTTAATAATGAAACACAGGTTGTTTGTACGCTTATCAGTCATGATTTGGAAACACAACCCGATATTGTCGCCATGATTGCGGCAAGTGCGGCACTTACCATTTCCGGTTTGCCGTTTTTGGGACCGATTGCGGGAGCCAGAATTGGATACATTGATGGACAATATGTCTTAAATCCCGATATGAAGGCCATAAAACACAGTCAGTTGGATTTGGTTGTTGCGGGAACTCAGGAAGGTGTCTTAATGGTGGAATCCGAAGCGCAAGAACTTTCGGAAGATGTGATGTTGGGAGCGGTGTCCTTTGGACACGAAAGCATTAAGCCCGTGATTGAAATGATAATCTCTTTGGCGGAAGAATGTGCCAAGGAACCTTGGGAAGTGAAACAAGAGCCGGCCGAATACGCCACCGTTCGGGCGGAAATTATGGAAAAGTTAGGTGATGAAATCAAAGCTGCCTATCAAATCCATGAAAAATTAAAGCGTCAGGATGCCGTGGCGGCCGTGCGTGAAAAAGCACATGCTCTGTTTGCGGATAAAGAAGCCGAAGATGCCGTTTGTGATAAGGTTTTTCATGAATTGGAAGCGCGTATTATGCGCGATGCCGTTCTAAATACGGGTGTTCGGATTGACGGACGCGATACCAAAACCATTCGGGTGATTGAAACCGAAGTCGGAATTCTTCCGAAATCGCATGGTTCGGCACTATTTACGCGCGGTGAAACACAAGCTATGGTGACGGCGACCCTCGGCACGGGCGAAGATGAGCAAATTGTTGACTCTTTGGCCGGTGAATACAAAGAGCGTTTTTTACTGCACTACAACTTTCCGCCGTTTTCGGTGGGCGAAGTGGGGCGTATGGGCTCTCCTGGTCGGCGTGAAATCGGTCATGGAAAACTTGCATGGCGGGCCATTCATCCGATGTTGCCGTCCTTTGATGATTTTCCTTATACGATTCGTGTCGTATCCGATATTATGGAATCCAACGGTTCGTCCTCTATGGCAACAGTGTGCGGTTCTACTTTGGCATTGATGGATGCTGGTGTTCCGATGAAAAAACCGGTGGCCGGTATTGCAATGGGCCTGATTAAGGAAAAAGACAAGTTTGTTGTCCTGTCTGATATCTTGGGTGATGAAGATCACTTGGGCGATATGGACTTTAAGGTCGCCGGTACCAAAGATGGTGTCACGGCTTTGCAAATGGATATTAAAATTACATCCATTACAACGGAGATTATGAAGACGGCTTTGGCTCAAGCACATGAAGGACGGCAATTTATCTTGGGTAAAATGGCGGAAACAATATCGGCTCCGCGCGCGGAATTGAACGCCAATGCCCCACGAATTCAGTCGTTTAAAATTAATCCGGAAAAAATCCGAGATGTGATTGGAACGGGCGGTAAAGTGATCCGTGAAATCGTTGAATCAACTGGTGCCAAAGTGGATATTGAAGACGATGGAACCGTCCGAATTGCAACTGTGGATCAAACGGCAGGTAAAGCGGCTTATGATTGGATTCAAGGTATTGTGGCCGAACCCGAAGAAGGTAAAAATTATTTGGGAACGGTGTGCAAAATCATGGAATTTGGGGCCTTTGTGACTTTTGTCGGTAAAACAGATGGTCTTGTCCATGTGTCTGAAATGGCACCGTATCGGGTGAATAAAGTGACCGATTTGGTGAAAGAAGGCGATAAAGTTTGGGTAAAATGCATGGGTGCAGATAACCGCGGAAAGATTCGCTTGTCCATGAAACGGGTTAATCAAGAAACAGGTGAAGATGCCGTGTTGCCCGAAGAACCCCAAAAGGAACACAAAGAGAAAAAACACCATGATAAAAAACGGGATGAAGCCCCCGTCATGGAACAGACCGGTGAGGATTTGGCCGGTATCTTTGGGGATAAGTAATCTTATTTGAATCCCAAGGCCCCGCTTGTTTGGCGGGGCTTTTTTAATGGGGAGATTTGCGTTTGAGTAGACAATAAAAATCATTTTGATACACACGCGTATAAAATGTCCACATGTCGGGTTGAATTTCTGATGGAATGGTGACCATGTAGGTGGGAAGGCCTTTTTCTTCTAATTCTTTTGCGATTTTTTTAACCACAAAATGCGTGAAAGGATATTTGGATGCCGAATTTCGATCGGACAATAAGAACAATTGTGAAAAAGAACGGGTTAAATCCAGAAAAGGTGTATTGGGGGGAACTTCTTTTTGCAATACGGCGGCAAAAATCCTTTGATTTTGTGTAAATAAAATTTTATCCAAGGTGTGAAATTTTAAAAATCCGTATAAATTATATGTTAATAATATCCCCATGACGGTCATGCAAAAAATTTTCCAAAAACAATTGAAAGATGCCAATGTTAAAGTTAATAATAATTGTGACAGCGGTAAAATTAGAATTAAATAATGCAAATACTTGCGTCCCGGGGCAACAATCACCCCAAAAGTCATAATAAAGGCAAAGAGTATGGGAAAAATAATCGTCTTTATCAAAGGGGGCTTTTTAAATAAAAGAAAAGCAGAGCCGATAAGAGGGATAAAAATAGCCTGTTGCGAAATAAAAAAGAGAATTGTTTGTTTTTGGTTGGCTAAAGAAGCGTCTTTTTGGGTATAAGATAAGTTAAACAGAATATATGTTTCCCAAAAATCCGTAAGGGCGTGATGGTAGGCAAAATAAGACAAAGTTAACAGGATAATGCCTATAAAGGAAAAAATTGCAGGGGAAAAGAGTGTTTTTAAAGTTGCCCAATCCCGTCGGTGCCAGCCGATACAGAATGCATATGCACCTAATGTGGCGGGCATAATTAAATGGGTGGGCTTAATCAGTAGCAAAACAGATAGGCACAGGCCCAACAAAAAACCGTCCTTTTTTTTGGGGGATTTTCCTGTCATATAGGTGCAGAATTTATCCAAACAAACAAATAGAGGAAGCAGGCAAAGGCTTTCGGTATTGCCAATCCCGTCCGGAAAATTAAGAGTTGAAAATAAAAAAATTGTCACACCGAAAGCCAATGGCTTTATGGTAAAACGGGCCGACAGGTTGAAAGCATAGATTAAGGTTGTGGTAAACAAAATAAAATCCAAGACCCAGATACCATTTTTGGGTGAAAAAAGTGCCCCCAACGCATGCCAAAAATAAACAAGAGGACCTTTGTGGTCAAATACATCTTGATAGAGAACCTGACTTTCCAGTAGGACTTTCCCGATATACTGATAGATTGTCTTATCCAATTTTATGTGCCAATTAAGTCCCATAGAAAAAATCAGAAAAAACATTATAAACCCAAACAAGGTTAAGCCCGCCTGCCAGATCCAAGTCGGATACTTATTTGTCTTTATTTTCATAGGAAGCCTTAAATTGGTGGTAATTATCTAGTGTATTGGTTAAAAATCCCAGCGGATAGTAAATGCCATAAAAGAGTTTTGATCGTGGGGTGGGCAGGTAGGTGTTGTCTTGTCGGGTTAAGAAGCCGCCCTTTACCCCATCATCAAAACGTTTTTGAACAAAAGAGGTGATGAAATCGGGGGAAATAGCCTCTTGTGCGACAGAGCCGTCTTCAACCGCTTTGAAATAAAGAAAGCAGGACAGGCTGCGTTCTACCACAAGGGGAGCCATTATTAAGAATGTGAGTAGAGAAGCGCAAAGAGTGATATACACCAAAAATGATTCAAATCCGTTTTTATAGCGATAAAGCCAAACGGCAGGGCCCAGCAGAGAAACAAGTGCTATCCCCAAGGGGATGTAAAGTAAAACAAGTCCCGCCCCATAAGCAAAGGCCGCATGTAAAATACCGATAAAAATAACCAGACACAGCAAGTATATGCCGCAAAAAGTTAAAAATCGGTGCCAACCGGAAGAGGATGAGGACGAGAGGGACTGCATTAAATTCTTCATGAGATTTCTAGTAACACAGACGCATATAAAAAGCAACAAAAATGTTATGCCTTTAAAAGGATGAAATTTTTTTGATAAAAATGCTTGACATTCGGGGAAAAATGGGGTATTATTCCTCGTCCGAAGTTTATCGGGGCGTTGTCGTGTCCCGAAAAAACAAAAGATGCCTAGGGGTGTAGCTCAGCTGGTAGAGCATCGGTCTCCAAAACCGAGGGTCGCGGGTTCGAATCCTACCGCCCCTGCCAAAGAAAGGAATTGTTATGAAAGTATCGCCGGCTCTATTTGTTCGTCAAGTTAAACAAGAAATGGCTAAAATTACTTGGCCATCCAGATCTGAAACGGTTCAAGGGACTTTTGTCGTCATCTTTTTGTGCCTGATTATGGCGGTTTTATTGTTCGTTATAGATGCGGTTTTCGCCGGCTTGATTCATCTGATTATTGGAGGCTAAATGCGTTGGTATGTTATTCACACCTATTCGGGATTTGAAAATAAAATTGCCGATTTTATTATGGAACAGGCAGCTAAAAAAGGTCTTGCCGATAAGGTAGAACAGGTCTTAGTGCCACAGGAAAATGTGGTTTCTATCCGTAATGGTGCCAAGGTGGAACAAAAACACAAATTCTTACCGGGGTATGTTCTGATTAAGATGGAAATGAATGATGATACATGGTATTTGGTGAACAATGTGCCAAAAGTGACGGGTTTCTTGGGTGGAAAAAAACCGACTCCGATTACGGAAGCAGAAGCAATGCGGATTTTAAATCAAGTTCAGGAAGGAACGGAAAAACCGCGGGCGGCCGTGTCCTATGAGGTGGGTGAACAGGTGCGCGTGATTGACGGGCCCTTTGCTTCATTTGTCGGAACGGTTGAAGAAGTGGATAAAGAAAAAGAAAGATTAAAGGTTTTGGTATCAATTTTCGGACGCGCTACGCCCGTGGATTTGGATTATATCCAAGTTAAGAAAGCGTAGGTGTTCAAAAAAAGGGGGCGAATCAAACCAATTCGGGTTCGCAACCTTCGTAGCGGATGAGCCATCATCGGACTACAAAACTTCAAGACAAGAAATTGTTGAATGAATTGGGTAAAATTTTTGTTAGAGGTTATAAAAATGGCAAAAAAAATTATTGGCTTTATCAAGCTTCAAATTGAAGCCGGTAAAGCAAACCCATCCCCTCCGGTCGGACCGGCTTTGGGACAACGGGGTTTAAATATTATGGAATTTTGTAAGGCTTTTAATGCAAAAACGCAAAAGGAAGAACCGGGGTCTCCGATTCCTGTAATCATTACGGCTTATGCGGACAGAACTTTTTCATTCGTGACGAAGTTGCCGCCGGTCAGCTATTTGATTAAAAAAGCCGCCAATGTGAAAAGTGCTTCCAAAGAACCGGGGCGCAGCAAAGTGGCTAAGATTACAAAAGCACAAGTTAAAGAAATCGCCGAGAAAAAAATGCCGGATATGAATTGTCATACCGTTGAATCTGCTATGGAAATGGTAGCAGGACAGGCTCGGTCAATGGGTATTGAAGTGGTGGAGTAAAGCATGAAATACGGAAAAAGATTGAAAAAAGCTTATGAAACCGTTGATACCAACAAGGTTTATGCTTTGGATGAAGCGGTTGCAACGGTTAAGGCCGGTGCGACTGCTAAGTTTGATGAAACAATTGATATCGCCGTGCGCTTGGGAGTTGATCCGCGCCAATCCGATCAAATGGTGCGGGGGGCTGTATCTTTGCCGGCCGGAACGGGTAAAACATTACGCGTTGCCGTGTTTGCCAAGGGTCCTAAGGCCGAAGAGGCTCGCAAGGCTGGTGCCGATATCGTTGGTGATGAAGATTTAATGAATACCATTATGGCCGGTAAAATTGATTTTGAACGGTTGATTGCTACACCGGATATGATGGGAGTTGTCGGACGCTTGGGTAAAGTGTTGGGCCCGAAAGGGTTAATGCCGAATCCGAAATTGGGAACCGTGACGATGGATGTGGCAAATGCCGTAAAAGCAGCCAAAGCCGGTCAAGTCCAATTCCGTGTGGACGCTGTGGGCGTGGTTCATGCCGGTATCGGTAAGGCCAGCTTTTCCAACGAAAATATTGCCGAAAATGTCAAGGCCTTTGTGAAAAATTTGGTGGCAATTAAGCCGGCCTCTGCTTCGGGTGTGTACTTAAAGCAAGTGGCACTATCCAGTACACAAGGCGTTGGTGTTAAAATATCTATTCCGACAATTATCGGATAGTTTTAAGTCCGATGGTTATTGGATAAAGCAATAATCATCGGCACCTGTCCTAGACTGCGGGTACTTGCCACGGGGCAAGATTTAAGGGAAAGCATTCCGCCGGCAATAGACAGAAATAAATCAGATATTCCTTTTGGAGTGGACGATTGTTGTTTCTAGGCAGGATTTTAGTGGGTGAGATAGTTTTATCAAACCTGTGTAGAAACCGAAGGGGAAGGGAAACCCGAACTTTCAAACTTTATGTTGGAGACATATCGTGAAACGTGAAGAAAAACAACAACTGATCGCTGAACTCAAAGATGTGTTTGCTAAGTCGGCGTTGGTCGTGGTGGTCCGTAATAACGGATTAAACATGGAAGAAACGACGACTTTGCGTAACAATGTCCGCAAAGACGGTGCCAGTTATAGAGTAGCTAAGAATCGTTTGGCGAAGTTGGCTCTGGCAGGAACGCCTTGCGAATCTATGGCGGAATTGTTGGTTGGTCCGACGGCTATTGCGTATTCGGCAGATGAAATTGCTGCTTCTCGCGCAGTGGCTAAAATGGCCAAAGACAGCGAACGCTTTGAAATTGTCGGCGGTATCATGAACGGTCAAAAAGTTGACGCAAAGATGATTCAATCTTTGGCAGCTTTGCCGTCCTTGGACGAACTGCGCGGCAAGTTGGTGGGATTGTTGCAGGCTCCTGGCGGACAATTGGCCAGATTGGCAAAAGCTTATTCCGAAAAGGAACAGGCGGCTGCTTAGCAACTTAAATTTTTAATTATTAAAACAAAAAGGAAAATATAAAATGACTGATTTAAACAAAATTATTGATGAATTGTCGGCTTTGACCGTTATGGAAGCCGCAGAACTTGCCAAAATGTTGGAAGAAAAATGGGGTGTGTCTGCTGCGGCTCCGGTAGCTGTGGCCGCGGCCGGTGCTGGCGCTGCTGCGGAAGAAAAAACCGAATTTGATGTGATCTTGGCCGATGGCGGTGCAAACAAAATCGCCGTGATTAAGGAAGTCCGCACCATTACCGGTTTGGGTCTGAAAGAAGCAAAAGACCTCGTTGAAGGGGCTCCCAAAGAAGTGAAGAAGGGTGTTGCCAAAGACGAAGCCGAAAAATTAAAGAAACAACTGGAAGCCGCTGGGGCTAAGGTTGAATTGAAGTAATTGGCACTTCAAAAACGGGTTGGGTCGCATCTGTTCCCAAGGGAATTTGATGTCGGCCCGATACCGGTAAATAAAGACAATGGGTCCCGGTGCCCTTTCACCGGCCAGATTTTTTATTAAATTATATGGGGAAAAACGCATGATCAAACAAGAAACGAATCGCAGAAGAGTTCGTAAAAATTTCGGAAAAATTGAAGCTGTTGCCCAAATGCCGAACTTAATCGGAGTGCAAACCGATTCTTACAAAGAATTTTTACAATGGGGGGTGCCCGTTGATAAACGCGCCGATTCGGGATTACAGGCCGTCTTTAAATCTATCTTTCCGATTCACGATTTTGCGGGTCGCGGCGATTTGGAATTCATCAAATATGAACTAGATGAACCTAAATTTGATGTAGATGAATGTTTAAAACGCAGTTTGACATTCGCCGCACCGGTTAAAGCAACGCTTCGGTTGGTCGTGTGGGATATTGATGCTGCAACAGGGGTACGTTCTATCCGTGATATTAAAGAGCAAGAAGTCTATATGGGTGATTTGCCGTTGATGACGGAAAAAGGCACTTTTATCGTGAACGGCACAGAACGGGTTGTTGTATCGCAAATGCACAGATCTCCGGGTGTATTCTTTGATCATGATAATGGGGAAACTCATTCTTCGGGTAAATTCTTGTTTGCTGCACGGATTATTCCCTATCGCGGTTCATGGATTGATTTTGAATTTGATGCCAAAGACTTAATTTATGTGCGGATTGATCGTCGGCGGAAGTTGCCGGTGTCGTCGCTTCTGTATGCGTTGGACAGTGATTACACCATTCAAAAACGCGCTGAAGCCCAAAAGGAAGGTAAAGAAATTGATCCGTCAGATGTTTATGGAATGGGCAAAGAAGAGATCTTAAACTACTTTTATCAAACAGTTGTTTTCAAAAAAGACAAAAAAGGATGGAAAACAGAATTTAATCCCGATTTATTAAAAGGGCAAAAATTAAGTTTTGATTTGGTGGATGCTAAGACAGGCAAGGTTGTCTTTGAAAAAGGACAAAAATTAATCTCGGCCAAAGCCAAAAAATTGCAAAAAGACGGATTGGAAGAATATGTATTGCCGGAAGAAGAATTATCGGGACGCTTTGTGGCAGCGGATATTGTGGATGAAAAAACGGGCGAAGTCGTTTTGGAAGCCGGTGATGAATTAACCGAAGATGATTTTGAAAAATTAAAGGAAATGAAAATAAAGGAATTACCTCTGCTTCATATTGATTATGTGCGGGTGGGACCTTATATTCGGAACACTTTGGTTGCGGACAAAAACACTACACGGGAAGAAGCCTTAATTGATATCTATAAAATCATGCGTCCGGGTGAATTACCGGTTGTGGAAACGGCAGACAATTTATTCCGTGGAATGTTCTTTGATTTGGAACATTATGATCTGTCAGCCGTTGGGCGCGTCAAAATGAATGCGCGTCTTGGCTTTAACAGTGAAGAAGTACCCGATTCCGTGCGGGTTTTACGCAAAGAAGATATTTTGAAAATTTTGAAAACTTTGGTAGAAATCAAAGACGGACAGGGCGAAATTGATGATATTGATAACTTGGGCAACCGCCGTGTCAGACCGGTTGGGGAGTTGATGGAAAATCAATATAGATTGGGTTTGCTGCGGATGGAAAGAATGATCCGCGAGCGCATGACATCCAGTGAAATTGATTCGGTGATGCCTTATGATTTAATTAACGCAAAGCCGTTATCGGCAGCAGTGCGGGAATTCTTTGCCAGCAGTCAGTTAAGTCAGTTCATGGATCAAAACAATCCGTTATCGGAAATTACACACAAACGCCGCTTATCAGCTTTGGGACCGGGGGGACTTACCCGCGATCGCGCCGGTATGGAAGTGCGCGATGTGCATCCGACTCATTATGGACGAATTTGTCCGATCGAATCACCGGAAGGTCAGAATATTGGGTTAATTAACTCATTAGCAAGTTATGCCCGCATTAACAAATACGGCTTTATTGAAACACCGTATCGGAAAGTGGTTGACGGTAAAGTGACGAATGAAGTGGTTTATCTGTCCGCCATGGAAGAAGCACGGCATACGATTGCACAGGCTAATGCAAAGTTAAATGACAAAGGGGAACTGACGGAAGAGTTGGTGACTTCCCGTAAAGCGGGCGAAGTGATATTGGCCAAGCCCGAAGAAGTGGATATGATTGATGTGTCGCCCAAACAAGTTGTATCGGTGGCAGCAGCACTTATTCCTTTCCTTGAAAATGATGACGCAAACCGGGCATTGATGGGATCAAACATGCAGCGGCAAGGTGTGCCCTTATTGAAAGTGCAGGCACCGCTTGTCGGAACGGGAATGGAAGCCGTTGTGGCGAAAGATTCCAAGGCTGCTATTACGGCTAAACGGTCGGGGGTTGTGCAACAAGTGGATTCTTCCCGTATCGTTATTCGGGCAACAGATGAGCTGAGTTCTACGGCATCAGGTGTGGATATTTACACTTTGGAAAAATTCCAACGGTCCAATCAGGGAACTTGTATGACACAGCAACCGATTGTTAAAACCGGTGATGTGGTGAGTAAAGGTGATATTATCGCGGATGGTCCTTGCACCCAGTTGGGTGAATTGGCCTTGGGACGGAATGTCTTGGTGGCGTTTATGCCGTGGAACGGATATAACTATGAAGACTCGGTCTTGATTTCGGAACGCATCGCGCGGGATGATGTCTTTACTTCCATCCACTTGGAAGAATTTGAAGTGACCGCCAGAGATACCAAATTGGGGCAGGAAGAAATTACACGTGATATCCCGAATGTCGGTGAAGAAGGCCTGAAAAATCTGGATGAAACAGGTGTCATCTATATCGGGGCAGAAGTAAAAGCCGGTGATATTCTGGTGGGACGCGTGACACCGAAAGGTGAAACAATCATGACACCGGAAGAAAAATTACTGCGCACGATCTTTGGCGAAAAAGCTGCCGATGTGCGGGATAGCTCATTACGCGTGCCGCCGGGAATTTCGGGAACCGTTGTAGATGTGCGTGTCTTTACGCGGCGGGGATTGGAAAAAGACGAACGGGCTTTGTCCATTGAACAAGCAGAAATCAGTCGCTTAGCCAAAGACCGTGATGACGAAAAAGCCATTATTCAAGGCAGTTTCTATGATCGTATCAGAGGATTGCTTGCGGGACAAAAGGTATCCAAAGCAACCGGTTTTAAAGCCGGTACAACCTTGACGGCAGATGCTTTGGCTGCGGTGAAGAATGTTGATTTACGCAAGATCAATGTGGCAGACGATAAAGTAATGAAGGAAATTGAACAACTTCTTCAAACTTTGGACGAAGCCGAAACAAACCTGCAAAAGAAATTTGAAAATCGGGTTGAAAAATTACAACGCGGTGATGAAATGATGGCTGGCGAATTAAAGAAAATTAAAGTCTTTATCGCCACAAAACGGAAATTACAGCCGGGTGATAAAATGTCCGGTCGTCACGGAAACAAGGGTGTGGTATCGCGGGTTCTTCCGATTGAAGATATGCCCTATACCGAAGACGGAACGCCGATGGATATCGTGCTAAATCCGCTAGGCGTGCCATCCCGTATGAATGTGGGGCAGATTTTGGAAACACATCTGGGATATGCGTGTCGGGAACTCGGTCGTCAAATCGGAACCATTGTTGATGGTATTAAAGCCAAAAAAGCCAAAATGGATGATTTGAAGGCAAAATTGAAAGAAGTCTATGGTGACCGTGAATACAAGAACAAAATCGCCGATATGACGGATACGGAATTATTGGCAATGAGTGAAAACCTGAAAGACGGTGTCCCCATTGCAACGCCGGTGTTTGACGGTGCCCATCAAGATGATATTGACAATATGTTGAAAATGGCAGGCTTAAATGTATCGGGGCAGGTGACACTATATGACGGATTGACGGGGGAACCTTTTGATCGGCCGGTGACAATCGGATACATGTATATGCTGAAATTGCACCACTTGGTGGACGAAAAAATCCACGCCCGTTCCATCGGACCATACAGTTTAGTCACACAACAACCGCTCAGTGGTAAAGCTCAATTCGGGGGTCAGAGATTCGGGGAAATGGAAGTGTGGGCGTTGGAAGCCTATGGCGCGGCCTATACCCTGCAAGAAATCCTGACAATCAAATCGGACGATGTGTCGGGGCGGATTAAAGCCTATGAAACCATTATCCGGGGTGATAACAATTTTGAAGCCGGTATTCCGGAATCGTTTAATGTGTTGACCAAAGAAATGAAGTCACTCGCATTAGATGTGGAATTAAACCAAAACGAAACCAAATAAAAAGAGGGCATAAAAATGAACGAATTGATTACTAATTTTAATCCTGTGGCTAACCCGCAATCATTTGATGATATTCGGATTTCTATCGCATCACCGGAAAAAATCCGCAGTTGGTCTTATGGGGAAGTGACCAGACCTGAAACCATCAATTATCGGACATTTAAGCCTGAAAAAGACGGTTTGTTCTGTGCGAAAATCTTTGGACCAGTAAAAGACTATGAATGTTTGTGCGGTAAATATAAACGCATGAAGTATCGTGGTATTACCTGTGAAAAGTGCGGCGTGGAAGTGACTCTATCCAAAGTGCGGCGCGAACGCATGGGGCATATTGAATTGGCTTCGCCTGTGACGCATATCTGGTTTCTAAAATCGTTGCCAAGTCGAATCGGAACACTTTTGGACATGATGCTTAAAAATCTGGAAGCTGTTTTGTACTTTGAAAAATACATTGTGATTGAACCGGGACTTACGGCTTTAAAACTGCATGATCTATTGACGGAAGAACAATATCAGGCGGCTTTGGAAGAATATGGCGAAGACGCTTTCCGTGTCGGAATCGGTGCCGAAGCCATTAAAGAAATGTTAGCCCAAATTGATTTGGCAACAGAAGCAAAAACACTTCGGGCAGAACTTATTGAAACAAAGTCCGATATGAAGCGCAAGAAAATTGTGAAAAAGTTAAAATTGGTGGAAGCATTCTTGGAATCCGGATCCCGTCCGGAGTGGATGGTTTTGGATGTGCTGCCGGTTATTCCGCCGGAATTGCGCCCGTTAGTCCCCTTAGATGGCGGTCGGTTTGCAACATCTGATTTAAACGATCTCTATCGCCGTGTCATTAACCGGAACAATCGGTTAAAACGGTTGTTGGAGCTGCGCGCACCGGAAATCATTATCCGCAACGAAAAACGAATGTTGCAGGAAGCAGTAGATGCTTTGTTTGATAACGGACGCCGCGGACGGGCTGTGGCCGGTATGAATAAGCGGCCGCTAAAATCCTTGGCAGATATGCTGAAAGGAAAACAAGGACGGTTCCGTCAAAACTTACTCGGAAAACGGGTGGACTATTCGGGTCGTTCCGTGATTACTGTGGGACCGGAATTGATGCTTCATCAATGTGGTCTTCCCAAAAGGATGGCCTTGGAACTCTTTAAACCGTTTATTTATTCCAAATTGGAACAATACGGAATGGCTTCAACCATTAAAGCCGCCAAGAAAATGGTGGAAAAAGAACGCCCAGAAGTGTGGGATATTTTATCCGAAGTAATCAGAGAACATCCGGTTTTATTAAACCGTGCACCGACATTGCACCGCTTGGGGATTCAGGCCTTTGAACCGGTATTGATTGAAGGAAAAGCCATTCAATTACACCCGCTTGTTTGTACGGCTTTTAACGCGGACTTTGACGGTGACCAGATGGCTGTGCATGTTCCGCTTTCCATGGAAGCCCAATTGGAAGCGCGGGTGCTGATGATGTCCACAAATAATATCTTATCGCCGGCATCCGGAAAACCGATTATTGTGCCGACTCAGGACGTGATTTTGGGACTATATTACATGTCTATGGCTTTGGACGGAGAACCGGGGGAAGGCATGGCCTTTTCTTGCCCGCAAGAAATTGAACATGCTTTGTTTAATAAAGTCGTGACACTTCATTCCAAAATCAAGGTTCGTTTAACGATTATGGAAGACAGTGGCGTTAAAAATACCCGCGTGGTGGAAACAACGCCGGGGCGGATGAAGTTGGCATCTTTGCTCCCCGATAACAGCAAAATTCCGTTTAGTTTGATGAATCGTTTGATCCGCAAAAAAGAAGTATCGGATATCATTGATGCTGTGTATCGGTTCTGTGGGCAAAAGGAAACTTGCATCTTTGCAGACAGAATTATGGGTCTTGGTTACCGGCAGGCCGCATTATCGGGTATTTCGTTCGGTAAAGACGACTTAATCGTGCCGGCGGAGAAGAAAAAACTGCTCGCCGAGACGGAAAAGAAAACCAATGAATATGAACGCCAATATCAAGATGGTCTGATTACTCGTTTGGAAAAATACAACAAAGTGGTGGATGCTTGGGCGGCCTGCACGGACGCAATTTCGGAAGCCATGATGAAAGGTATTTCTAAAATTGAGGCGGGCAAACCTGTGAACTCGGTCTTTATGATGGCGAACTCTGGTGCTCGTGGTTCGGCAGCGCAGATGCGTCAGTTGGCCGGTATGCGTGGGCTTATGGCCAAACCAAATGGCGAAATTATTGAAACGCCTATCCGGTCAAACTTTAAAGAAGGGTTGACGGTTATGGAATACTTTAACTCAACCCACGGGGCCAGAAAAGGGTTGGCAGATACAGCTCTTAAAACAGCAAACTCGGGTTATTTGACACGGCGTTTGGTGGATGTGGCGCAAGATGCTATCATTACTATGGAAGATTGCGGAACGGATAAGGGAATCACTATTCAGCCGATTATTGAAGGTGGTGATGTGATTGCTACAACCGGTGAACGGATCTTGGGACGTACTGCTGCGGAAGATATTAAGAATCCGACTACGGGTGAAGTTATCGTGTCCAAAAATCACTTAATTGATGAAAGTGATGTGGAAAAGATTGATACGGCCGGTGTGGATTCCGTGAAAATTCGGTCGGTCTTAACATGCGAAGCCGAAGACGGCATTTGTGCAGCTTGTTATGGACGCGATTTGGCACGCGGAACGGCGGTGAACCTTGGTGAAGCGGTTGGTATTATTGCGGCGCAATCCATTGGTGAACCGGGAACACAGCTGACGATGCGGACGTTCCACATCGGTGGTGCGGCGCAACGAGGTGCCGAACAATCCAGCATTGATGCGGCCTTTGATGCTAAAATAAAATTGACAAACTGCAACACTATTAAGAACTCGGCCGGTGAGGTGATTGTTTTATCACGCAACAGCGAAATCTCTTTGCTGGATGCAAGCGGACGCGAAAAAGCGCGCCACAGAGTGCCCTATGGTGGTAAGTTAATGGTTGAAAACGGTCAAAAGGTGGTGAAAGGAACACGGCTTGCCGAATGGGATCCGTATACGACACCGATTATCGTAGATAAGGCCGGAACCGTGAAATTTGAAGACTTGATTGACGGGGAAACCGTACGTCAGGTCGTAGATGAAGCAACGGGACTTTCTTCAACTGTGGTGATGGATTGGCGGCAACAATCGTCTAAACAAGACAGAAAACCGCATATTGCCCTTTTGAATGAAAAAGGTAAAATCTATAAGTCAGCCAGTGGTGCAGAAGCACGCTATTATTTGGCGGCAGATGCCGTTGTGACCGTCACAAACGGACAACAGGTCGGGCCGGGGGATGTGTTGGCAAGA
>JAXFZX010000078.1:0-12362 GCA_034184445.1 Pseudomonadota bacterium
CAGGGTGACCAGCCAAAAAGAGCAGAAGGACCCATGCCTATTCCTGGGGTAGCTTTTGTCATTCAGATTCAATAAATTATTTACTTAAACCCAAAGGTCTTAAAATGCCAATCATACCATCTGCGGCGATATCATTGGTGATTTTACCATCTTTATTGAAATAGTAAAAATTCATAACGGTTGTTTTGATTTTCTTTCCTGTTGGCGCAAGTCCCATAAACTCTCCATCATGTGTCGCTGTTAAAGTCCAACGAACAGCGACCTTTTGTTCGTCAGCCACCATTTCTTCCAACTTCCATTGAACATCAGAAAAGGATTGACGCATCCAGTGAACAACAGACAAATATCCTTTGCCACCATATAAGGGTTTGGGACTCGCCGGCGTATAAAATGGGGCGTCAGGGGCCACCAATTCTTCGGCCAACGCTTCATCAGCCGTATTGATCATTGTTTCAAAACGATACATCGCCTGTTTATTTCGTTCGATAGTATTATCCGATTGTTTGGCACAGGCAACAAGACATAATAAAGCAAAGCACAAACAAAGCAAATGTTTCATAAATTTCCTTTCACCTTTCGTGATGATTCTATTTATTATTAGACATGCTTTTCAATATACAAGGAGTTGAATCTTTTTGCAACCAATTTATAAAAAGAGTCATGAATGGACGGGGTGACCACCCAAAAAAGCGAAGTGACCACCCGAACAAAAAATAAAATCAAATAAGTTATTGATATTTATATGTTTTTATCTGACCACTGACCACCCAAAATTTTTGTGTTTTGCTAAAAAAATGGCGCGGCTTGCGTCCCCGCATATGAAATCTCGCCAGGAAGGACCCATGGCCGGATACCTGACCACCCGAGTGGCTAGCAACCAAAACGATAGAGAAATTATAAAAATTGAACGGTATCGGACAAGGGCTTCTTATTCGTGTGCGTTGGCGCCGGTGCGGCCGAGGTTGTCGGATAACCGAACATCATCAGCAAAACAGGCACTTCATTTTCGGGTAAATTAAAAGCCTTACGCGTTTCATCCGGGTTAAACATATTCACCCAAGTGGAATGAACACCCAAGTCTGCCGCCTGCAACATCATGTGTGTTGCCACAATGGAGACATCCTCAACGCCCGAAGTAATGGTCTCATCCGTTGGATTATGCCATTCTTGATTTTTATCATAGCAAATAATCATGGCAAGCGGAGCATTGTAATGACATGGTGTCACAGCACGCAACTTATCCATAGCCGCCGCCGATTGAACAACATAAACCTTTTGCGGTTGGTTGTTCTTGGCGGTAGGGGCCACTCGACCGGCCTGTAAGATTTTTTGGATTTTTTCATCTTCAACCGGTTTAGCATCATAACTTCTTTGCGTATAACGCGCTGTGCTCAATTCTTCAAATGTCATTGTTTATCCTCTCTGTTTATGATCATTATATAGCACTGTTTTTCAAAAAAAGAAAGCAAATTAGTATATCCAATGCCGAAAAAATCGAGTACCTGATTAAAAGTTCTCCTCATCATCCTTTGTCATCCGCCAGTGGCTGGCCAGTGATTGCGTCAGGTTATTGTCTTGTGGTCCTTCACTTTGAGAAGGTGGCTCATCAAACCCCATTAGTTCGGCACAGTGTTTTAGGATAGGCCCTGTATCCAACCATCCTAAACTGTCTGCTTTACGGACAAGCTCTGTATAACCGCCATCTCGAAGTTCCGGATAGGCCACCCGGACATCATTTAAAACTCTGCGGGCCGCATCCTCATAAAAACCTGGCAAGACTTTTCGGCCTCGAACATAAAAAGAGCCGGCACGCTTGCGAATAGGATCTGTTTCAACCCGCGGTTCTGCAAGCCGTCTTTTTAACTCTGCCAACTGTTGTTGTATTTCTGCATCTTTAGATTTATCAAATAGTTGTGCCCTCATATGACTGATTGTCGGAAACTTCATTGTGCGTTGATTGCGGACAATGTTAAAAGCGGCTTCTTCAATTTGATGCTCTGAATACCCTTTCAAAGTTTCATTCCACAGTTTAATGATCTCGTTCCTATTTTGCCCTTCTTTGGGGTTGTTTTCCCAACTTGGAAAGCCGTAAAAATCCACAAAGATTTTCAAAGCAGTTGATGTTTGTAAATTTGGTTGTTCATTTGTCATGTTAGATTTCTCCCTTCATCCACGCTTCTTTTTGAGAATCGGATATGTATGTTTTGTTTGTTTTCGTTTGATTACGTTCCCATGTTCTGACGCAACACTTCCATTTTTTGATGTGATTTTTGCCAAGCATCCAATCTTTTGCCTCATAGAAATTGTAGAATTGTTCTGCATCAATAGGACTGTTGATAGACTGACAATAGGCCTTGACCTCATCTAATGTCGATCTTTGAAAACTTACTGTTTTCTTAGTTTCAGTATTATTTTTAGTATCATTTTTAGTTTTATTATCAATCTTAGTATCTGTGTTATTCTTAGTATCAGTATTACTATCCATTTGCATGCCATTTTTAGGTGACCTAAGGTTACCTTGCCAACGCTTGCGTGCCGCGACAGAATTTCGCTCGCACTTTTCTTGATACTTTTGAATACTGATATCTAATAAACCGGAAATCATTTTCCAAGCAAAAAAGCACCTTTCAGGTAATTGACTTTCCTCAATGGGACTTTGATTGATCAGTTTCAAAATACAGGTAAATAAGTATCCCCGTTCTTCCATGCTCATGAATTGAATAAAATTCCACCAATCTCCATGAATAACGAGAGATTTAGGGTAATGTTTTAATTTATCCATTTAAAAACTCCTTATTGTTAGATTAAATTTTTGGAAAACCAAATAGTTTTCTTTGTTCGGGCCAACTGGCCGGGATAGAGGCCCTCAATAATTCTTTGGCGGTCATTGTTTTGGGCTGAGCTCCCCGTAAAATGGCATCAATAATATCCGGTGCCAAGAAAGTGAGCCGAATTTGCGCCCCGATATAGGCCGGATCCTGATGATATATTTCCGCCAGTTCGTGCAAGTTTAAGTTCTTTGTTTCCTGGGTTTCACGATAGGTAAAACCGTTGGCCAAAATCTTAATGAGATAGCGGTCCTCTTTCTTGGAGTGCTTTTCTGGCGGGCTTAAGAACAGCATATCCGATACAGCTTCGGGCAAGTGAATTTCTTTGGCCCCGCGGTGGGTAATCAGGTCAATGGGAACCATTGATTCCATCAGTTCCGGTTTTAATTCATTGGGTTTCAAACTGGCTTTCAGGCGTTTATCCATCAGGTGAATAGCCAAAGGTTTCCAGACCACAACAATTTTATCGGCGAAAATGGTCACCCCTTGAACCAAAAGGCTGACTATTTTTTCCTTTTGCGTTCCGGTCAGTTGTTGAAAGACAGAGTCAATTTCACGCATCGCATAAAAGACTTCGCTTTCTTTCAGGTTCGGTTGCACTTGGCAGGCTTCCTGTGCCAGCGCCTGTAACACATAGGGGGATTTAATCAGCGGATTGAGTAAGTCCATAACCAAATTATCCAACAGGTGCATGGGGACAGCACTCAGCCGACATAAATGAGGCCCGTATTTTTTGTGGGTATTGTCGGTATAATAATAGTATCGTTTGCCATTTTTCAAAGAATACCTGGGATAAAGTTTGCACCCGCAACACCCGCAAGATAAAATCCCGCGGAGTAATCCGATTTCCTCATTCTTACTCACTGGTTTTAAGTGCCGCCGCCGTATTTTTTGTGAATTCGAATTGAATAATTCCTGGGCGGCTTCAAAGGTTTTCTTATCAATAATCGGTTGATGCAGGCCCGGGAAGGAAGTCCCTTTATGCGTAATCTCCCCAATATAAACACGATTAGTAAGCATACTCCTTAAAAAAGTCCAGCCGGGAACTTTTCCCCTAAAGGTGCAATTTTCCCGTAAAAGGGCATGGCCCACCATGGATAAATTACCGGATGACAAAAACAGTTCATAGACGTGCTTGACCTTTTCGGCATCTTCCGGCACTATCACCAGTTTTTTATCTTCGCCTTTATAGCCAAACGGGGGAACACCGCCGACCCACATGCCTTTTTTCTTGGATGCCAAAATCTTATCGCGGATACGCTCACCGCTGATTTCCCGTTCAAACTGCGCAAAAGAAAGAAGCACATTCAACATCAATCGGCCCATGCTGTCCGCCGTATTGATATTTTGTGTCACCGATACAAAAGAGCAGTGGTGTTCATCAAAAATTTCAATCATCTTGGAAAAGTCCAAAAGGGATCTGGTTAACCGGTCAATTTTATAGATAACCACCATATCCACTTTATCTGCCCGAATATCGTTCAGTAATTCTTGAAAAGCCGGTCGGCACATATTACCGCCGGAATAACCGCCATCATCATAATGTTTATCTATCAATTCCCATCCTTGATGATGTTGCGCCTTGATATAGTTTTCCCCGGCTTCCCGTTGAGCCTCCAGGGTATTAAATTGTTTTTCCAAACCTTCGTCTGTTGATTTACGTGTATAGATTGCACATCTCATTGTCCAACTCCAAAAAAGCGTTTTCCCGAGGTGCGTATGCCTGTAATATGTTGGGCGGCCGCCGATAAGCTGGTGTAATAGGTGCCGTCCATATCTACGCCCCTTTCCAAAATAGTGACACGATAGTCCGTCCTTTTATAGGTGCGGACTATCACTGTTCCCACCGGATATAAACTTTTCTTGCGTTGTTGCTTTTCAAAGAGTTTTTTAATCAGACTTTTTGTCTTTACGGATAATCCCCCATGGCGTAGTTCTTGCAAACGGTAAGAAACGCGCAAGATGTAAAACTCTTTATTGCCAATGCGGGTTTCTTGATTATACAGTTGCATATAGTACTGTTTCAGGACATGAAAAGGTAAATCCGGCACAGTATTAATATCAATGTTTAAGTCAAGATTTGTATCAACCATAGCGACTCCTTGTGAACACAATAACGCTCTTTCAGCAACTTATATCCAGTTAATTCTGATGATTTTCGGCACTTTCTGCCCCCTGATTGAAAACTTTCAACAAAGTGGGGAGTATGACCAGTGCCAATTCGTGTAACGGATTGTTCATGGCCTACCTCTTATCAAAAGTGATTGCTGTTTTTTCGGCCGATTCCACCCAAGCATCTAAATCCGCCACATCATAAAAACTGTGACCGCGGACTTTTCTGAACTTGGGGCCAGAACCGTCCACCCGGTATTTTTGCAAGGTACGCGGGGCCAACCCTAGATAAGTGGCAGCATCTTTTGTTGTATAAAAGCGTTGCGTTACTTTTCTGTTTTCCATCTTTTATTTCTCCTTGAATTTTTGTTGACATTGCTCGCCTTATGCGAACAAGGGAAAAATAAAGCTTAAAAAGAAGAATAAACATTGAGATTTTTTTGAAAAAACTAGAATTTTTCAAAAAATCCCAGTCTATAAAAAAAGGTATTTTTATCCCATGAAAAATATTGCCTTTTTATCGCCTTTTGACTATATCCTTAAATATAGGAGTCTCTGATGAAGAAATTTTACAGGAATTTATTTCAAGTATATTTGTTTATGGCCCGGGCTTTATTTCCAAAAGATTCTGCCCTACAACGCGAATTTTTACTGATAAAGATCTCAGGCCTTGAAAAGGAAATGCCCGAAGTTTTTGAAAAATTGGGTGGGATACGGCTCTTACGTCTTTGTCGGTCGGCCAAAGAGATGAACAAATTGGTAGAGCATATCCAAAAAACAGATTGGTCTTATGTAACGAAGATGTTAAAGACAATGCAGTCCATGCAACAGGATCCCAAATTGGCCGGTAAAGTCAGCCTCAACAAAGCGGCATTTGTTTTGGATAAAGACATCAAAGAGAAAAAATCCAAAGATTCCCAAAAGAATAATGCCCCTCGCTATAAAGATATCTGGCGTCAATATCGGGGTGTGGCTCATCTGATAGAGGCCCTTCAGATTATGAAAATGCAGTATCTGGAATGGACAGGGGATCCTATTCCTTTTGAAGCCTTTTTGGCGTTGGCGCAGGACCACCTGAATTTGGCCGCCTATCAACAAGGGGAAGAGCTGAAGAAAATGTACGAAGGACATACCAAAAAGCCCATTGTGCCGGCGGATGAATTTTTTGCGGTAGAAAAACCAAAACTGGCCGAAAAAGCCCATTGTGCCGGCGGATGAATTTTTTGCGGTAGAAAAACCAAAACTGGCCGAAGATGAATTAGCCACTGCCTTGGTGAAAGAATGTCTTTTAAGCGACCCGTCACTCAGTAAGAAAATCAGTAAATACCGCGCCCCGGTCTTTGATTATGGGAACTTCGACATTCCAAGTGATAATTAAAATTGCCTAGCGGATAAAGATACGAAACGAAAAAGGCGCAAAGTTATCGCTTTTTATGGATTGCCTAGCAAAGTCAAACTTGGGTTGGTTCATCTGCTCAAATAGCACTTTTGCTTTCTTTCCCAAAAAATTGCGAATGAATTGTGGTAAACGGGCATTTTCACATTGAGCCTAAAACTCATCACAAGCGCCTTTATAACTTAGCTTTCATCGCCTCATTTCAGGCACGAAAAAAGCCCGCTTCAAACGGGCTGAATCTTAAATTGGTGGAGATAAGGGGGGTCGAACCCCTGACCTTCGCATTGCGAACGCGACGCTCTACCAACTGAGCTATATCCCCAAAGTGCCGTCATTTATACACCTTTTTTCAAATGATGTCAAGTATAGAAACGGCCCCATTTTTGTTTTTTATCCTAGAAAGGAATTTCGTCATCAAATCCGCCAGCTTCACCACCGGTCGGCGCTGTATCCCAACCGTTGGAAGCCGTATTTTCAGCCACAGGCTCATCACCAGATATCGGTTGTGGATTATCAAAGGGTGAACCGTTTCGGTTATCAAGCATTACCAATTCCCCACGATAGGAGCTCAAAACAACCTCTGTTGTGAATTTATCTTGCCCCGATGCATCTTGAAATTTTCGTGTTTGAAGCGAACCTTCTACATAGACTTTTGACCCTTTACGCAAATATTTTTCAGCCAAATCCGCCAAGGTAGAATTAAAAATGACCACCCGATGCCACTCGGTTCGTTCTTGACGTTCGCCATTTTTGTCTTTCCAAGTATCAGATGTTGCCACCGACAGATGGGCAATTTTTTGCCCTGCATTGGTGTGCCGAATTTCCGGATCACGCCCTAAATTACCGACTAGAACAACTTTATTAATACTGCCTGCCATAGTATAATCCTTTCAAAAAATGTTTTCTCAGAAAAGATTATACCCGATTTTTTTTTAAAAGGCAATTTATTTTTTACAACACGTTTAACACAGCATGAAGTAAATATAATTTTTGATTTCTTACACTTTATACTTCGTTATCTATCCAGCAATTTAACATCAGCCCTAAAACGCCGATAATAATTACTGGTGCAGCCTTTATGTTGGGTGATTTGGTGATACCATTCTTGAACTGTTTGGGTTTGTCCCTCTTTGACATCATTGAGCTTTCCTGCCACAGAAAGACAACAATGCCTCTTACGCATGACCAATTCTGTCGTATCGGGATTACCATCCAAGTCAAAAAAGAATAGAGAGCATGCACTATTGTATTGACCAATTACCTCTTTCTTCGTTAATGTTGCCGGATTTAAGGGGATTTCGTTCAGTTCGGTTGTCGGATCCGTATTCAACCGATCCTCCAAATTATCACGGCAACCTTGAAAACTTAATGTGCCCGCCAAGGCAAACAAGGATAAAAGTGTTTTGTTTTTCATTATCACTCCTTTTTGAATCCGTTTTTCATCCTATCAGAAATCAGGGTGAAAGTCAAATATGTTTTATAATACAGGCAGAACGCCACTTGTTTTTTACTATCCGCACAAAGCCAACAAAATACCGGCTGCAATGGCCGAACCGATAGAGCCTGCCACATTGGCACCCATTGCATGCATCAAGAGATGATTGTCCGGATTTTCTTCCTGTCCCAATTTTTCCGATACACGAGCCGCCATGGGGATAGCACTGACCCCAGCGGATCCAATTAAAGGATTGATCTTATCTCGGCAAAAGATGTTTAATAAACGTGCCATTAAAACACCACTTGCTGTCCCGATACAGAAAGCGATAACACCTAAGCCCAAAACGATAAGGGTTTGCGGTTTTAAAAATAGATCGGCAGATAATTTTGCACCAACCGTAATCCCCAATAGGATTGTCACAATGTTCATCAATTCATTAGAGGCACCTTTGGCTAAACGATCGGTGACCCCGCATTCTTTCAATAAATTTCCGAACATTAACATGCCGATTAAAGGGATTGCCAAAGGAATGAAAAGGGCGGTTAAACAAATGACCATAATGGGAAAAATAATTTTTTCCGTCTGAGAAACCTCACGTAATTGCGTCATTTTTATTTGTCTTTCTGCCCGAGGGGTCATTAGGCGCATAATCGGAGGTTGAATGACCGGCACCAAGGCCATATAGGAATAGGCAGCCACAGCAATAGAGCCCAAAAGTTCCGGTGCCAGTTTCCCGGCCAAAAAGATAGAAGTTGGCCCGTCTGCCCCGCCGATTATGGCAATAGAAGCAGCCTGCTTAACACTTAAATCAAACCCCGGAATGATTTTTGTCAGTAAGATCCCCCCTAAAAAAGTGCCAAAAATAGCGAATTGAGCCGCTCCACCCAACAAGGCTGTTTTGGGATTAGCCAACATGGGACCAAAATCGGTCATTGCCCCAACGCCTAAAAAAATGAGTAAGGGGAAAATTCCTGTTTCAATGCCGACTTTAAAAAGGATGTTTAAAAGACCGCCGTTTTCCGTCATGCCGGCATTCGGGCAGTTTGCCAACAAGCCACCAATTGCAATCGGGATCAATAAAAGCGGTTCAAATTTCTTTTTAATCCCTAAATACAATAGCAAGAAGCACACCATCATCATAATGATTTGACCGAATGTTAGATGCATAAGGCCTAAATTATTTCTCAATATATTCATTTTTTACCTCCGATGTAGGTCAGATATTTTGGCGGAATAACACCGTCTTTCATGATGAGTAGATGAAAACCGGTAAAGGCAAATCGCCATCCTTTTTCATCATTACAAATGCCCCAGTTAATGGGGGAATAGTCAATTTTATCCGGTGAAGACAACCGATCAAATCCGTCCCGATGATTGGCTTCCCACTCGGTGACTTGTTTAGCCCGAATCTTATCATCAGCCGACAAGGGGTATTTTACATAAACTGCCTCCAATAAATTATCCTTTATCAAACCGTCTAAATCAATTTCATATACATCAGTTGCGGCCACAAGGGACTTTAAATTCGGTGTTGTCGGTTGTATTGGTTCTGTAAAGCAGCGGATTCCCCGGCTGTATCCCGGAAAAAATTCTTCCATCCAAGCCGAAATTTCGGCCTGAGTTTTTTTGCCCGACCGATAAGTATAATACCCTAGATCCACCTGCGGGCTTTTGGAAAAGGCAAATAAGCCTGTTTTTAATATATCGCTTCCCTTGGGGGCATGGTGATACATTTTCATACTTTACTCCAATTCAAATAACGAATCACCGGCTTTAACAGTATCGCCTTTTTTAATGTGGATATTTTTAATAGTGCCGCTTTGAGAGGCCTTAATAAAGGTCTCCATTTTCATAACCTCTATCACACATAAATCTTGACCGGTTTTGACCCTATCTCCTTCGGATGCCAAGATTTGTGTCACAATGCCGGGGGTTGCTGCCGTAATCGTTTGCTTGTTTCCCATGCTAACCGGTGCTTTTTGAGGTTCCTCTTTGCCGGTAGTGGTCACCGAAACGGGATATTCTTTTCCGTTCACAACGGCAGTGTTTCCATTTAACACCACATGAAACGATTCGCCCCCGACAGTGACTTGATAAGTGCTATTTTGGGGTTTAGATTTTTCTTTGTATCTGACCCCGATTTTTCCTTTGCCAGACAGGAAAGTGATTCCTTTTTCTCCGCAGGCCGCCACAATAAAGATATTTTCGTCCGTTATCGGCAAGTTCGCATTTTTCAGCATTTCTTCATAATGTTTGCGTGATTTATTCGGATTTTTATCGTTTAGGGTCAAGACTTTTTCTTTTGTCGGTTTTAACCCTAATTGTTCAGCTGCAATTTGAATAACTTTTTTATCCGGTGATACGGGTGTTTTCCCGAAATAGCCCAAAACCATTTTACCGTATCCTTCGGCAATTTTTTTCCAAGACCCTTGCATGACATTGTTAAAGGCCTGTTGAAAATAGAATTGGGATACCGGCGTGACAGAAGTACCAAAGCCCCCTTTTCTGACAACTTCTTCCATAGCTACAATAATTTCGCCGTATTTGTCCATCAAACCATTATCCCTCAGCATCTGGGTATTGGCCGTTAATGCTCCACCGGGCATCGGTGACCAAGGAATTCTGGGATCGGTATGCAGGGCTTCCGGTGGTAAAAAGTAGTCTTGAAGGGCTTCTTTTAAGCTTTCTTCCACTTTCATCACGGCATCAATATCACATTCAAGTTCATAATCCGACCCACGCAAAGCATGCCACAATGTTGCTACATCTGGTTGGCATGTCCCGCCCGAAACGGGTGCCAAAGATAAATCCACAATATCCGCACCGGCCTCTATCGCGGCCATATAGCATGCTAGTCCCACCCCTGCCGTTTCATGGGAATGGTATTCAATCGGGCATTTGGAACCTACCAATTTTCTGGCTTTTTTGATGGTGTCAAACACGACACTTGGCACCGAGGTCCCCGAAGCGTCTTTAAAACAGAGTGAATCAAAGGGAATTTTGGCCTTAATGAATTTTTTTAAGCGTTCTTCATAAAACTCCGCCGTATGCGCCCCTTTTGCCCCCGGGGGCAGAGCCATCGCCGCAATACATAATTGATGCTTTAATCCCACTTTTTTGATGCAGTCAGCACTATATTTTAAATTATCCGGATCATTTAAGGCATCAAAATTTCGAATCGTTGATACCCCGTGCTTTTTAAACAATTCTGCATGTAATTTAATCATTTCCGAACTTTGGGAATCAAGGGCTACCACATTGACCCCGCGGGCAAGGGTTTGTAAATTAACCTTTGGTCCCACGATTTCGCGGAACCTATCCATCACATCAAAAGCATTCTCATTATTATAAAAAAACGCCGATTGAAAAGCAGCACCTCCACCGGATTCAAAATTATCAATACCGGCTTTTACGGCCTCAGCCACTATGGGCAGATAATCTTTGGATAAAACTCTTGCCCCAAAACATGATTGAAACCCGTCCCGAAATGCGGTGCACAAAAACTTAATTTTTTTCATTTTTCCCCTCTTTTAGAATAGTCAAAAAAATACTACCGGCAAAAATAACCGATATACCGTTAAATAAAATCATAGGGATGGATCGGATAAAAAATCCGTAAATAACCCAACACAAAATCCCCACCGTATAAATAAAATAGGATACCAGCGAAAGTCCCTTTACATCCCTTGTCCGTAAGGTCTTAATCGTCTGTGGCAAAAAACAAATAGCCGTCAATATTCCCGCCATATATCCAAAAAATTCGCCGATAAAGTTCATGCAACCTCCTGTGCTTTGGCAACAGCAATGGCTATGGCAACTTTATCGTTGGCTGAATTTTTTGTTTTCTCTATCACTTGGCGCAAAAACACCATTGCACCGATTAACAAGGTTAAAAAGGCAAAAACGCCCCCCATTCCCCATAGTGTAATTATCACAGCTTGTTCTATCATTATACCCCCTTGATTGTTTTGCGTTGATTTTAACCTTTATTTTTTTGTTTTGCAAGTCTGCTTAGGAAAATTTTTGAACATTTAAATGGATGTGTGGGGTGACTGTTTTATATGTATTGCTTTTTTTTAAAAAAAAGTAGTTGACAAGTCATTTTAATATATGGTATAAAGAGCAAAAATTCCATTAGAAAAGGGGAAAACCATGGCCAAAAAAGTAAAAAGATTTCTTGTGTTTTTGTTCACTTCGTTCTTTTTCTCGCTTATTTCGGGAAAAGCCGATCCCGCAAAGCGGATTGAGAAAAAACCGGATGATACATTCGCGTTTTTAAAGAAGGCTCAATCACTTAATGTGGCCAAAGCCGGTCTTTTAGATGACTTTTTTGGCAATAATCGAATCGATGAAAATTATTATAACTCCGACTATCCAACGGATATGATCTCGGATAAGACAACGGATATAGACTCGGAATATCCAACGGGAACGGACTATTCGACAGACTATTCGACAGACTATTCGACGGATATGGTCTCGGATGAGCCAACGGGAACGGACTATTCAACAGATACAATCTCGGATAAGACAACGGATATAGACTCGGACTATTTAAACACGGACTATTCAACGGACTATTCAACAG
>JAXFZX010000079.1:0-8881 GCA_034184445.1 Pseudomonadota bacterium
CACCTCGCCATTATTGTACACATTGATTTTCATAGTGTTGATAGTCTCTGAACCGAGATTGTCAATTATCATGTGAGGGTCCATGGTGCCGGTGCATACTACCTGAACTTGTTAAGTATATCAAAAATTTCCCCAAAAATCAAGAATAAAAAAACTTGTATTTCGCATTTATTTTAGCTAAAATAAAATTAAACGGAGGTTACCATGAAATCTTTTATGTTATGTTTCGTATTGATGATAGGAACTGCTTTGGCACAACCTTTATCGGACGACACTTGTGAACAATTATTATTAAAATCAGAGGAAAATCATGATGTTACCCTGTATGACGATTGTGGTTTTGGAGATGAAGCACGGGCATGGAATCACTGGGCTCCTTTCGTGGCGGCTCATGAATTAAAACGCGGTATTTTTGAATTATGTCAACGATACCCCTTGCATGCCTATGGGGAACTATATTGCAATAAGGCAGTTGATATGAATTTCGGACCGGCACTGGCTATGCGGGGGAGAGAAAGACTAAGAACAGATAATGCAAAAGAAGCTCTATACTACTTTAACCAAGCCCTTAAAAGCGGTGATTTAACCGAAGATGAAAAGGTTAAAATCACAGAAACATTGGGAACTATATATTTGAATAAACAGTCCCCTGAATATGCGCCTGATGCGGGAATTGACCTATTGAACAAAGCTGCTAATAATAGATCGGCAATGGCAAACAATGCCTTGGCGTATTTAAGTTTTAGTGGTGATCACAAAATTAAAAGGGATCATAAAAAAGCATTATTTCTGCTATGGAAAAGCATCTTGTTGGGATGTCCTGCGGCCGAGGAAAATTTAGGAGCTTATCACTTAGCCAAACAAGGCAGAATATCCGAAGATGATGCAAAATATTATATGTCATTACAGGCCTTTACCTGTGAACCATTTGATAAAAATATCAAAGATGATGCCCCAGTTGGTTGCAAATGCAAGGATATACAAGAGCACGAACGGTATCTGCGTTCTCAACCCTATATCTTTTTAGGAATACAAGACCAAAAAGCCCTTATACGCAATAAAATTGGGGAATCTTTTACCTATTCAAAAGGGGAAATCACATCGGATGGGTTCATGATTCAAGATATTTCATCAACATTGGTGACCTTAATAAAAAATGGGAAAAAATCATTTTTAAACCGATATCACCAGGGACGATGCGTAGATTATTGTTTAAAAAATGCAAACAAGCCCAAGAAACGAAAACCCGTTCGTATCCGGCCATACCATCTAACATTTACACCAGAAGAGTGTATAAATATTAATTATTATGCCCCAAAGGTGATTGATACGACCCTGCCCTATATTGGCAAAAAAGAGTGTCATAAAACCGTAGATGGAGCAGCCAATTATTAAATTCAAGATAACAATTAGTAATAATTTGACAAAAGTAATATATATGTTACAATATAATTATAAGAGATATTTATTAGTTTCTTCATCTAGGAGCTTATATTATGGAAAATACCCTTGATGTTGTACAAATTAAATGTAGTCTTGGATCCAAAAAAATGACTGATTTTTTGGCCGTATCCCCTGATACTTTAACGAATGCTGAACGCGATGTACAAGAAGCATTAGCATTCATATACAGGAAAAATACAGAAAAAAGTTTATTCGGTATATTCCCTAGTTGGAGAAAAGATAGTCCTTTAACGATCGATTGTACACATATACCGAATTCTGAAACAAGATATTCGGGAGCTTATTCATTAGCGACGAATCAAATTCGATTAGAAAAAGCGACACAAGAAACCGATTTAATTAATATCTTGGCACATGAGCTAAAACATGCAGAACAGGCCACGAGAGAAGTTTTTGCAGTAGAATATGGGGATGATAATTTAGCCAAGCATGAAATGGGCTTTTTTCAAGAATCTCAATCTTATCCCTTTGGGATGTACGTCACCCTATTAAAAGCACAAGAAGAAAATGCAACTGCCCCTGAAAAAGCAGAAAAAAGGATAGACAGGTTGACTACGGAGGCATTTCAAAAAGTTCTTGATATTTTTATAGCAGAATCCATAAATAAACCTTATGCACAACTGGAAGAAAAGTTGATATTGGCCACATTACCAATTATGTATCGTAGCGTTTACAAAGCAGACTATGATACCAAGAGTCCTTTAGGAATAAATGATAAAGGGTTATCCCAGATACCAGAATCTTTCCCATTGAAGAAAAAGCCATCGGCCACTTTATTGACAAAATTAATGGAAACGCCAAAAGAGCCCTATCGAAACTTAATCGGCTGGTTGACTCATAATCAAAAATGGGAAGAAGCGGCACAAAAAATATCTGAGACAGGTCCAGATGGGCAATATAAGGCCTCAAAGCTAGAACGCTTTAATTTATTTCAAACTTTGATGGAAGCAGGTAATCGTGTCAATTTTTCAACCATGCTAAAACTATTGACAGACCATGATAAAAACGGAGAAGCCCTAATAGATAATGTCGGACGTGAAGAATTTTTAAAACAACTTTCTGAAGAATATAATAAAAGAGGGCTTCTTGACCGAATTTTTAAACATGCTAACACAGCAGAAAAATTTCGCTTATTACGACAAGAGCAAGGGATTTTCCCTTCCGTTATCATCCAAGCACAATTAGAACCTTTAGAGCCACTTGATACTTCACCGAAAGGATTAAAAAAATTTGACCGGGAGCAACAAAAAAAATTAAAATTTTTGTCTCAAGTGACGAAAATACCGGAAGAAACAAGCGGAATAATTTTGAAAAAAGCGATAACGTTCGGCTTAATTAAAACCGCAGATGTTATGCTAAAACAAATAGGTGTTTCCCATCCGAATTTAATAAAAATCTTACAAAAACAGGCTTTTACTCCATTAAATGGAGGTAGTAATAAGGCACAAGATAACAATCAAATCCAGATTATACATAATATTCTAAATCTAAAAGATAGAAATGGTCTTCACCTTATATCAGAGCAAGAAGTACAAATGCTAACATATATGGCTAAAAATTATAAAACGGGGGACACTTCTCTTTTAGAAAAAGCCCTTCAACTTTATCAACAAAAACATCCTCATGACAAGAGATTTATATCATCCGATTCTATGAGACTCCAAGCCGCTCAAGCACTTAAACAAGAATTGGCCGAATCTCGTAAAAAACGCTTATCTGCAAAAAATGGGGTAGAATCCGAAAAACAACCCCAAAGCCATCAATTACAAGAAAAAGAAGCACATACCACTTATCAAACTATTGCGGGGATAAATAATGCATTGGCAAAATTACAAAACCCGACTGTAACAGATAAAACACCGCGCTTAACGATAATTCCTCCCAATCATAACGCTAGGAACATACGTTAAAAAATTAGATTTTATAAAACAAACTTGATTTTGTACTATTCTACCTTCAAAAGTCAGAGGGAATATAAAACAATTAATTTTAAAGGCAAATACTTTTGGGTTTAGTCTTTATAGAAAATACATTATCTTGTTTCATTTGTATAACTTAATTCTGATTTATCGTGATCATAAACAACTCGGTGAAACGACTAACCTCTTTCCGATTCTACATGAATATAAATATCTCCACTAAATAAATTCCAATACTTTTTCATTTCCCTTCATTAGCTCAGGGATTGGTTTTATCGATTCTGCAGGTTTAGGCTCTTTTTTCTTTTTCCGGCTTTGGCGCCACTGCGTCACATTTTTTTGGTGTCCTTCATAGGTCGGAGAAAACACATGTCCCCCCCTCCCATCTGCCACAAAATAAACATCATTCGTTTCCATAGGGTTTAAAACAGCCTCTAATGCCGCACGGCCAGGATTGGAAATCGGACCTTGGGGCAATCCATACACCACATAAGTATTATAGGGATTCTGGACCTTTAAATCCGCATAAGTTAGTGCCCGCTTTAAATCCAGCTTTCCATTCGTAATGGCATAGATTACTGTCGGATCTGATTGTAAGCGTATTCGCTTTTTAAGGCGATTATAAAAAACAGATGCAATATGAGGACGTTCATCGGGGCGTGCGGTTTCCTTTTCCACAATAGACGCCAAAATAATGGCTTCATACGGATTTTTGAGAGGAACTTTTTTATCGCGTTTAGCCCATAATTCTGCCACTGTTTTATCCATCTTATCACGCATCCGGCGAATTAGAGATTCTTTCGTATCCCCATAGGAGTAATTATATGTTTCGGGAAGCAGTTCCCCATCGGGCGGGATAACAGAAACCGTTCCCGTCAACCCCAGATATTTATCCATCAGTTCAACAATTTGCCTAGATGTCATTCCCTCGGGTGCAATAAACCGACGAGCTACCGTTTGACCGTCCGTCAAAATATTCATAGCCAATTTAGCACTGCATCTACGGGGAAAACTATATTCACCAGACTTTATTTTTAGTGTATTACCACTAGCCCGGACACCTAATTCAAAAATAGCAGGGCTGTCTATAACGCCCTCCCGCTTTAAAATACGGGCCACTTGTTTCAGACTTTTACCCTTTGGAATAACAACCTCCTTTGAATCAGGCAAAGGACCATCCTCAATAAATTGAGTATAAGTAGTCAAAACGCTTCCCCCAATCAGAGAAACCGCTATAAAAAAAAGTAAAAAATAAGCCAATACGCCGTGTCGCATCTTACACTTTCTTAAAAATAACCGTTCCGTTTGTTCCACCAAAACCAAATGAATTAGATAATGCTATCCGAACTGGTCTTTCCTGTGCCGTATGGGGAACCAAGTTAAAACCTTTGGTATCTTCTTCGGGATGATCTAAATTAATGGTTGGCGGTATAACACCAGTTTGTAAAGCCAGTATAGAATAGATCGCTTCAACCGCACCGGCAGCACCCAATAAATGTCCCGTGCACGATTTTGTGGAAGACATTGCTACATTCGTGCCACCAAAAAGCGTTTTTACCGCATTGAATTCTACCATGTCACCAACCGGTGTTGAAGTACCATGCGCGTTAATATAGTCTATATCCTCGGGATTTAAGTCTGCACTTTTTAACGCCAACTGCATCGCCCGTAATCCCCCAGCACCAGGGGCCGTCACATGATACGCATCACAAGTTGCCGCATATCCTACAACCTCAGCATAGATTTTTGCACCTCTTGCTTTGGCATGATTATATTCTTCTAAAACAACGGCACCAGAGCCCTCACCCATCACAAATCCGTCACGATCCGCATCCCAAGGGCGACTGCCCATAGCGGGTGTGTCATTATAATGTGTGGACATGGCACGCGCCTGACAAAATCCGCCAACGCCACAAGGGCAAATCGCAGCTTCAGCTCCACCGGCAATCATGACATCCGCTTCATCATTGCGAATAATCCGAACGGCATCACCGATCGCATGCGTTCCCGTTGCACATGCCGTTGAAACAGTTGTATTGGGACCTTTAAAATGGTACTTAATCGCCAATTGACCACCGATTAAATTGATAATCGCCGATGGAATAAAAAAAGGCGATAAGCGTTGCGGACCATTTTCCTTTTCTATGGATAAAGTCCCACTTTCAATTGTTTGAAGACCACCAATTCCAGATCCCATTAAAATGCCGGATCGTTCGGCCTCTTCTTCAGTTTTTGGGGCATACCCCGAATCGGAAAGAGCATCCGAACCGGCAATAATTCCATATTGAACAAACGGATCGTTTCTACGCTGTTCCTTAGGTGATATTAGGGTATCCAAATTAACCTCATCCGCACCGGTTCCAAAAGGAATCTGTCCGGCAATTTTTGATGTGTAATTTGTCGTATCAAATGAAGTAATTTTCCGTATCCCAGAAACGCCAGCGACCAATTTTTCCCAATTGGTTTTTAACCCATGTCCCAAAGGTGTCAGAAGCCCCATACCCGTAATTACAACCCGTCTTGTCATAAAAAAATCCTTTCAGATAAAGTTTCAGGAACGCCACATCCTTTCCACCAGATGCACATCGCGTTCCTGAAATGATAAACCCCAACGGCAATTATGCCTGTTTTTCAATAAAGTCTATTGCATCCTTGACGGTCCGAATCTTTTCAGCCGCATCATCGGGAATAGAGCATCCGAATTCTTCTTCAAATGCCATTACTAATTCCACGGTGTCCAGACTGTCGGCACCCAAGTCATCAATGAAACTGGCATTATCTTGCACTTTTGCTTCATCAACACCCAAGTGTTCCACAACAATTTTTTTGACGCGTTCAGCAATATTACTCATGTTTTTATATTCCTTTCTGTTTAATTTTTGTCATTTCTGACGAAATCGGCATTTGTTCTAGCATATTTTTTTGGCCTCGTCCAGTATTTTTTTTGCTTTTTGCATAAAAATAAAGTCATTTATTTATTTTTCAATATGTTATACATATACTTTCTAAGCAAAAATCTCTAAAACATTGCCATGCCACCATTCACATGTATGGTTTGACCCGTAATATAAGCAGCCTCATCGCTTGCCAAAAATGTGACAGCGTTTGCCACATCCTTAGCCGTCCCGAGACGAGCCATTGGAATCCGTTTTAATAAGGCCTCTTTGGCCGCATCGGGCAAAACATCCGTCATCGGTGTTTTAATAAAGCCGGGAGCCACACAATTAAATGTTATACCCCGTCCCGCCAATTCCTGAGCCATACATTTACTCATGGCAATAAGGCCCGCCTTGGAAGCCGCATAATTGGCCTGTCCTGCATTGCCAGCAACACCTACAACCGAAGCCATACTGACAATTCGGCCATAGCGTCGCTTCATCATTCCCGGAACAACGGCTCGTGCCAATTTAAAACCGGCCGTTAAGTTGATATCCAACACTTTTTGCCACTGTTCATCCGACATCCGCATAGAAAGGCCATCCTTTGTTATACCCGCATTATTGATCAATATATCAATTTTTCCCATATCTTTTTCAGCCGTCTGGACAAGGGTGTCAAGGCTTGCCGAATCGGTCAAATTGGCAGGGTAAATAAATACTTTGGATCCAAGTTCGGTTTGAAAATTCTTTAATGTTTCCAAATCCATATCCGTTAAAGCCAATGTCGCACCCAAAGCGTGCAGTGTGCGTGCAATTTCACGACCAATTCCACCGGTTGCGCCGGTTATCAAAGCCGTTCTATCCGTAAAATCAAGCATTATTTTCTCCTTTCATTGATGTTCTATCCTATACCACACACCGCATCCGAAAGCAAGAAAAAACTTTTATCTAAGATTTATCTTAGGACAAAAAGAACGCAAAAAAAACTTGCATTTTTTTTCAAAAAAAGGTATGGTGGGACGAATTTTAAAAAGTAGGGATAATTATGAAATTTTTTTCAACCTTAGTAAGTCTATTTTTCTTTATCTGCTTTGTGACAGCGGCGGTTTTATTTATTGTTATTTTACATTATTCAATGGGACTACCGGACTATCATCAATTAGCAGACTATAAGCCCCAAATCACCAGTCGTTTATATGCCGCAGACGGTTCAATGCTAGCCGAATATGCAACCGAAAAACGTATCTTTGTGCCGGTAGATAAAATTCCACCGCTTTTGAGGTCAGCGTTTATCGCTGCCGAAGATAAAACTTTTTATTCCCATGGCGGAATTGATGTTGCCGGCATCGTGCGGGCTGTCTTGGTGAACCTGAAAAATATGGGACAGGGCAAACGCAAAGTTGGCGCATCAACAATCACGCAACAGGTTGCCAAAAATTTTCTGTTGTCATCAGAGCAATCCATATCCCGCAAAATTAAAGAGGCTTTGTTGGCACGAAAAATAGAACAAACCTATACAAAAGACCATATTTTAGAACTCTATTTGAATGAGATTTATTTGGGGGTCGGCTCTTACGGAGTCGCCAGTGCAGCCCTAAATTACTTTGATAAATCCATGTCGGAACTGACACTAGACGAAATGGCATTTTTAGCAGCACTGCCCAAAGGCCCCAATAATTATCACCCCATCAAAAAACCTGAGGCTGCCAAAGAACGACGCGATTGGGTTTTGCACCGAATGGCCGAAGAAGGGTATATCACTTTTCCCGAGGCCTTAGAGGCAATGAAAGCACCGATACACATGACGCACAGAACCAATGATATTTTAAGTGATTCGGGATACTTTGCCGAAGAAGTGCGCCGATTCGTTGCTAAAAATTATGGAGATGACGCGATTTATACCGGCGGATTATTTATTCGGACTTCATTGGATCCTACCCTGCAAAAAGCGGCGACAACGGCTTTACAAAACGGATTACTGGCCTATGATAAAAAACATGGTTGGCGGGGGGCTTCGCACCACTTTGATGAAATAGAAAAAGCCAAGCAATTTGTCAAAGAAAACAAAGTGCCTTCATTCGTTCCGAAAAAATGGAAATATGCCGCCGTGACAGAGGTATCAAATGGTAAAGCAACTCTTTCCTTAGCGGACGATTCAACGGGAACTCTTTTGTTGACGGATTTAGGTTGGGCGCGCCCCCAATTACCAGATGCCCATATCGGTAAAAAGCCCGAAAAAGTTTCCGAAGTATTAAAGGTCGGAGATGTTGTTTTAGTGGAAAAAGGAAAAGAAAATTACCTGTTGAATCAAATTCCCGAAGTTGAAGGGGCCTTGGTTGCGCTTGATCCACATACGGGACGGGTATTAGCTATGTCGGGTGGTTTTTCTTTTGATAAAAATCAATTTAACCGTGCCGTTCAAGCCTATCGTCAGCCTGGTTCTTCATTTAAACCGTTTGTGTATCTGGCTGCACTTGATTCGGGATATACACCGTCCAGTTTAATACTAGATGCCCCGCTAGTCATGGAGAATCCGGACGGCACAAAATGGAAACCCAAAAATTTCTCACAAAACTTTTATGGGCCGACAACAATGCGGGTCGGTATTGAAAAATCAAG
>JAXFZX010000080.1:0-14414 GCA_034184445.1 Pseudomonadota bacterium
AAATTGCCTACCGCCATTGGGACCAGGGCGCGATATGTATATTGACTCTATGGTAGCGGTGCTGGTGGAAGAACCCAAAGGCGGAGCGGATCCGCACTGGGCTAAAACGGGGCGAAACGCTATGTCGGGCTTTTTACACTTTATTTGCAGTAAGTGTGAACGAGCCAGAGCCAATGACTACTTTGTGGCAAAGTTAAGTGAAGGGTCTTTTGATAAAGAAGATGCGGAGGTTTTAGAAACTTATTATATGGATATGACCGATGCAAGTGCGCGAATATCATTAGATGCCTTAAAAAACGGGACTTTGTCGTTGGAAAATTATGTGCCCGTGGGAACATGGGAAGGGCTTCCCGAAAGTTGGCATGGAAAAGAACCGTGTATCGCCATGATTTTTGATTGGTGGACCGATATCCAAATGAAAATCAATGCTGATTTAAAGCGCCGGCAAGATGAAGGAGATCAGGCCGCAGCTTTTGCCGATCCGGGGGCAGATGCCTTGAAATTGGCAATCGCAGAAAGTGAACGGTTTGGATATGCCAGACGGGCAACGGTGGAACTATCACAATTGGCAGGAACGCCGGATAAAGAGCGGGGATCTATTTTATCAACCGCTTTTACGGGGATTAACATCTTTAAAAATTCAGCCGTCAGAACCAGAACAAAATTTAGTGATTTGACTTTCCGCGATATGCGGGGTATGGTGGATCCCATTACCGGTGAAATGAAGCCAATTTCCGTTTATTTATCCGTGAACCAAGTGGACGCCAGAACATTAAATGTGATTACCGGCGTGTTCGTAGAATTAATGAGTTCATATCTGATTTCCAATAAACCGAATGATATGGGGGCAGATGGAGTGAAAGTGGGACCCTATCCGGTATTGTTTGTGCTGGACGAATTTCCACAAATGCCAAAATTGGCTGCTGTAAAAGATGGACCGGCCGTAGGGCGTGGGCAAAAAGTGGCTTATTTATTGATTGGGCAGGATTTGGGACAAATTTCGGGTCAGTATGGAAAAGATGATTTGGAGACCATTATTACTACAACGGCAGCCAAAGTGATTTTGGCACAAAACAATGAACAAACAGCCGAACGCTTTTCAAAAATGATCGGTAATCGCACGATTGAAGTGGCAAGTTCGTCTAGAACGGAGGGTGTGTCCATGCAGACAAATCCGTTCGCAAGTAATGTCAGTCGGTCGCTTCAAAGTTCTAGTGTGGTCGGAGCATCAGAAATGATGAGCTTGGACATGTTAAAGCAATATGTTCTATTCCAAGGACACCTGAACCGACCGATCTTAGCTGATGCACCCAGATGGTACTTGGATAAAAAAATGCGCAAAAAATGTGCAATGCCGACGGCTCCATTCGTGCCGTATTGGATTGTTGCACAACGGGAAGATACCGATATGGATGCATTAAAGTCCATGATACAGGGAGATATCCTTGAAATTGAAGAAGAAAACGAGAATTTAAAGGAATAAAACATGGCGGATACATTAAACCAAACCCTTTCAATGTCAACAACTTTAAATGCGGAAGATGTTTTTCATGACTGGGAGAGTTTATTGGAAACCCCTATTTTTGATAGCCCTGATTTAGAAAATCTGGAATTGGAAGAGCAAGGGCAGGCTTATTGGGAATCCCTATTTAATGAAATGAATTTTCCGGGAATGGACTTGATGGCGGTGGTTCACCAACCTGTGTCGGAAGATATCATAGAACGACAAAAAGTTTTAAACAGAACTATTCGTGATTTTGTGCGATTTTTGTCTTATCATCATGCGAATGATTTACGGTCCGCCGGTGTGTCGGAAGAAGGATTGTTCTATATGAAGCGAGGACAACAGCCTGAAAATTATGTCGTTCATTTAAAATATCCACTAGATTATGGCGGCAGAATAACATTTGACAATATGGTCTTTTTACAGGCACGGCCGTTTCATGAACTGATCCACCGCTATTTGGATAAGCAATTTATCGGTCCGGAAGGACGGGTTTCTCCTAAACAATTGTATGTGCCGGTTCCGGTGGGAAAAGTTTATGTGCCGATGGGGCTCTTTACAGGGTCGGGAGGCAAAAATAAGCAGGATAGATCCGTCATGTCGGGCTTTACGCAAAGTGCCCTAAAAGATTTGGCCTTACGCACAATGCCGGGGAGATAAATTATGTCGGAATTAAATGATTGTTTGAAAGTAATGTATGAAAACTATGCCATCGTTTTCCCGCCGATAGAACCTAAAATTGCCCAACAGGCATCGGTGAAATTAGTCAAAGCCGGTGTGCCACCGATACCATTGGATTATGTATCCTTTTTGGCAACAACAAATGGTTTGTCATGGAATGGAATTGTGCTCTTTTCATTGGAAAATATTGAACGCAACAAAGGGCAGTTTTTTCATCCCGGGATTATGCAAAACTTCTCGTTTTGTCAAAATAATGCCGTTATGCGGAAAAAATTATTATTGGGATTGGGATGGGAAACCATTGTGGCCTATGACTTTGCGGAAAAAGAATATCTGTTATTGGATCGATTCTCATATGAAATCATTTTGCGCTTTTCAACATTGGTTGATTTTTTGAAATATGCCACAAAACCGTTGCAAAAACAATTACCAGAAGGAATGAAATAAAAAAAAGCCACCATATCGGTGGCTTTTTTAAGATAAAATCGTTATTTGACGATTTTCGGATTGAGTTCACCGGAAGCATAGCGTTTTGCCATATCGGCCAAAGAAATCGCCTTTATCCCATCGGCGCGGCCTGCCGCACCAAATTGTTGATAACGCGCCTCACAAACAGCTTGCATAGCATCCATGGCCGGTTTTAAGTATTTACGCGGATCAAATTCTTCGGGCTTCGTCACATAAACTTTCCGAATAGCCCCCGTCATCGCCATACGCAAATCGGTATCTACATTAACCTTACGCACACCATATTTGATGGCTTCCTGGATTTCTTCAACAGGAACACCATATGTCTGTGGCATCTTTCCGCCGTAAGTATTAATGATGTCTTGCAAATCTTGGGGAACGGAAGAAGAACCGTGCATAACCAAGTGTGTATGTGGCAGTTTTTCATGAATCTTTTTCACCGTGTCAATGGATAAAATTTCCCCATCGGGTTTGCGCGTGAATTTATAGGCACCGTGGCTGGTCCCAATGGCGACAGCCAACGCATCCACTTGGGTTTCTTCCACGAAACGAACGGCATCATCCGGATCGGTGAGCAATTTGGATTTGTCAATAGCACCTTCAAAACCATGGCCATCTTCTTTTTCCCCCTTGCCGGTTTCCAAAGAACCGATGCAACCTAATTCGCCTTCCACAGAAACACCGACAGCATGAGCAACCTTAACCACATCACGGGTGACGGAAGCATTATATTCATGGCTGGCAGGACTGCCGTCCGGCATTAAAGAACCATCCATCATTACGGAAGTAAAGCCATTTGTCATGGCCGAATAGCACACATTGGGCGTGGGACCGTGATCTTGATGCACACAGATAGGCAACTCCGGATACATTTCAGCACCCGCCATCATTAAGTGTTTTAAAACCGCATCATTGGCATAGGCACGAGCACCCTTGGATGCTTGAATAATAACAGGCGCGTTGACCTTCTTGGCGGCGGCTAAAATAGCCAAAACCTGTTCCATATTGTTGACATTAAACGCCGGAATACCATAACCGTTCTCGGCCGCATGATCCAGCAATTGACGCAAAGATACTAACATTTTACTTTCCTTTCTTTTTTGTTATAATTCGTAGTCATTTTTATATCATAAACAGAAAAAAAAGGCAAGTTAAAAAAGTTATTTTTCGCCAATGTAAATCCCAAGACTTTGAGCAATCTTAACCATCTCACCATCAGGATTGACAGGACGATTGGCCAAGTGCAAAATGGTATCTAAATCTTCATCGGCAAAGTGACCATCTTTATGAATAACAACGCGATTGCTCTTTCCTTCGGCCAACAAATCAATCGCACGAACAGCTAAACCAGAGGCTAAAATGCGATCCTCTGCAATAGGCGTGCCGGCGCGTTGAATATGCCCCAAAATATTGGCGCGCACATTGAATCCGTCCTGAGCTAAGCGTTCAGCAAAATAAGAAGAAACACCACCAAATGTCCGACCATTGGGGGCATAAGAATTTTCTCCATCCGGTTTTTTAATGCCCTCTGCAATAACAACCAACGCATGTTTGCGACCCTCAGCAAAGGAAAGTTTTAACCGTTCCACAACACGATCATACCGATAGGGTATCTCGGGAATTAAGGCAACATCCGCAAAACCGGCAATTGCAGATTCTAAGGCTAAGTGACCGGCACCACGACCCATGACCTCAGCAACCATGACACGATGATGGCTACTGGCAGTAGTATCCAATTTATCCAAAGCATCCATGACAACCATACGCGCCGTTGCAAAACCAATAGCCATATCCGTTCCAGGTGCATCATTGTCTATCGTCTTGGGAATACCAATCATGGAAATGCCGGCAGCCTTACAATATTTGCTGACGATCGCCATAGATCCGTCCCCACCGATAACGACCAATGCCGACAAACCCAATTCTTGAACACCGGATTTAAATCGTGAAAGTAATTCTTCATCGGTTATTTCTTCGGTTGTATTATCCCAACGCGTGACTTTGTGGGGATTGCCCGAATTGTTTGTGCCCAGCATCGTCCCACCCAAAGTTGCAAACGGAAATTCAAAATCCGCCATCGTTAATTTTTGATAATCTAGGGGACGCACAATTAAACCGTCTGTCGCGTTATGAATACCATAGACTTCCCATCCCCTGGTCGTAGCACTGGACACCACGGCACGAATGGCGGCATTTAAGCCCGAACAATCACCACCACTTGTTAAAACACCGATTCTTTTTGTTTCTTGTGTCATAGATAAGCCTTTCATCAAATCATTAAGTGGCGCTTAGTATAGCCCATATTTTTAAATTTTACCAGTAAAAAATGCCTTAGAGAGAAAAATTCTTACCCAAATAGGTCTTCCGAACACTTTCATCAGCGATGATCTCTTTTGGGGTGCCTTGTTTTAAAACAACACCATCATGCAAGATGTAAGCCCGATCAATAATGCTGAGCGTTTCGCGTACATTATGATCGGTAATTAAAACACCTAAACCCCTGTTTTTCAGTTGTGCCACTAAATCCTTAATTTCCCCAACCGCAATCGGGTCAATACCGGCCAGTGGCTCATCCAACAAAATATAAGACGGCTTAGAGGCTAATGCCCGTGCGATTTCAAGACGCCGTCTCTCCCCACCAGACAATGCCCGTGAAGGTGAAAAACGCAAATGTTCAATGGAAAATTCCTTTAATAGAGAATCCAATTCCTGTTCAATTTTATCGGGATTTTTCTCCACAATTTGCAAAACAGCGCGAATGTTGTCTTCCACATTCAAACCCCGAAAGATAGAAGCTTCCTGAGGCAGATAACCAATCCCGAGGCGTGCCCGCCGATAAACAGGAAATTTGGTAATATCAATCCCATTTAAGTAAATGTGCCCTGCGTTCGGGGAAATTAAACCGGTCACGCAGTAAAAGGAAGTTGTCTTTCCGGCACCGTTGGGACCTAATAATCCGACAGCTTCTCCTAACTCAACCGATAGGGAAACATCTTTTAATACCAATCGTTTTTTATAACTCTTACTGATGTGTGATATAACAAGACCTTTGTGTGTTTCAACCATTATTTTCTTAATCCTTTCATCTCAGCGGGAATTAAGGTTCCCTTTACACGACCGGACGGAGTTGCGGAACCTTTGGGGGAAAGTAAATGACTTTCACCCGTTTTCAGGTTTAAAGTGGCCTTTTCACCGTTTAGGTGGCTAGTGCCTTGATATAAAACGACATTCCCTGTGACCGTAATCATATCCCTAAGAGGATCATAAATGCCATGATCCCCCGTCACACGATAGGTGCCAGATGTTGCTACGACATGGTTAAAGGCTTCAATCTGACGGATACGCGTGTCGGGATTTTGATCCTTGGTTAAATAATCTAAAACCATTTTATCCGCCGTAATAATGCGATCGTTTTGTGTCACACGCACATCTTTTTCGGCCGTGATCGTTTGGTTGGGGCGATTAATTAAAAGACCGTCTGCTGACTCAATCCGAACGGAACCGTCCCGTGTGTATAAAGTTGTATCCGTCTTTTTTAGAAAATCAATCTGATTTCCTTTATCGGACAGGCGAAAGCCCTGAGCTCTTGTTTTGCCGGCAGGGCCGTCAATCGTTATGGGAGAATGACCCGTGATAATGCCGATCTTATTATCGCAAACGACATTTTTTGTCATGGCTTTATAACCCGTATCAGTGGTGGCAACAACCGTATCCTCTAAGACAACGGTTTGATTGTTTTGATTAACCAAGCCATAGGGTGTTTCGGCCTTAATTTCCTCACCAGACTGCATCTTATAGGTTGCAATCGGCTTATATAGGGTGATGATTTGATTGTTTCTATCGGTTTCAAGAACGCGTGGGGATATGATGGTTAAGGGTTGTTTCTTCTTATCCTGAGCAAAAAAACGAACCTGTTCCATATTGATTTTGGCATCTGTCATCTCTTTCCCCGATGATACCGCTAAAGAAAATTGATCCTTATGTTCGGCCCACAACATTGGCCACATCAGCATTAATACAGCCAATAAAAAAGAAAAAACAGGTAATCCGCGCTTAAAAATCAAAACGCGTCTGGTGTGCATTTTTATTTTAAACAACCGTGGTGTGAACATACCCAATCCTTAATGATTAAAAATATCGGGATTATCAAAATCAAGCAAATCCAATTCCGCCCGCGTCGGTAAAAAATCAAAACAAGATTGTGCCAGTTTATCCCGACCTTCACGCTTTAACAAGGCATCTAATTTCTCCTTTAATTGATGCAGGTAAAGCACATCACCGGCAGCATAGGATTGCTGCTTCTCGGTTAGGTGATCTGCACCCCAGTCCGATGTTTGTTGCTCTTTGGATAATTCTATTCCCAGCAAATCCCAACACAGACTTTTTAAACTATGTGACGGGCTGGATGTCCGACATAATTTTGATGCAATTTTGGTGCAATATATGGGGGATACAATGATGCCCAGATCCTCCCTTAATTTTGCGACATCAAAACGGGCATAATGAAAAATTTTAACAATTTTGGGATCGGTTAATAAAGCCTTTAAATTGGGACAGGCTTTTCCTTGCTTTATTTGTACCAAGTAGGCGTTTCCCTTGCCGTCCGATAATTGCACTAGGCATAACCGATCACGCTTCAAATTAAGGCCCATCGTTTCTGTGTCTACGGCAACAGCCTTTGAAAAACGGACGGTCTTGGGTAAATCCCCGATATAAAGTTGAATTTTAGGCATATGTGCCCCCTTTCCCTATTTTTGCTTTACTTTGTTATACAGCAAAGCAAATAAAAAGGCAAGGAAAATTACACAGTGGTGTCGTTATTATCAGGAGGATTATATTTTGCTTATCAGTCAGAAGTTGGGGGATAATCGCTACACAAAAGAATCCTTGCATTTCCGATAAAAAACAGGTATAATATCCCCTCGCCAGAAAAGGAGGCTTTATGCAAAATTTTATCAAAATTCGCGGAGCACGAGAACATAATCTGAAAAATATTGATGTGGACATCCCACGAGATAAATTAGTCGTTATGACGGGGTTGTCGGGATCGGGAAAGTCCTCTCTTGCATTTGATACAATCTATGCCGAAGGGCAAAGGCGATATGTTGAAAGCTTATCAGCCTATGCGCGTCAGTTTCTGGATTTGATGAAAAAACCGGATGCCGACTTGATAGAAGGTTTGTCTCCGGCGATTTCAATTGAACAAAAAACCACATCTAAAAATCCGCGTTCAACGGTCGGAACCGTGACGGAAATTTATGATTATATGCGCTTGTTGTGGGCAAGAATAGGAGTGCCGTATTCACCGGCAACAGGCTTGCCGATAGAAGCACAAACCGTATCCCAAATGGTTGATAGTATCAAAACATATCCCCAAGGAAGTAAAATTCTGTTGCTATCCCCTGTTATTCGCGCGCGTAAAGGAGAATATAAAAAAGAAATTCAGGAATGGCAAAAACAAGGCTTTACCCGCATTAAAATAGATGGTGAAATTTATGACATAGATACGACACCTCCATTGGATAAAAATAAAAAACACGACCTATCCATCGTAGTTGACAGATTGATTATGAAAGAAGGAATAGACGATCGTTTGGCACAATCTTTTGAAAAAGCATTGGATTTATCAGATGGACTTGCCCAAGCGGAAATGATGGATACGCATGAAATAAAAACTTTCTCATCTAAATTTGCTTGTCCGGTGTCGGGATTTACGATAACAGATTTGGAGCCACGGTTGTTTTCCTTTAACAATCCGCAAGGGGCGTGTCCGGAATGTTCGGGATTGGGGTTTCGGCAATATGTGGATCCGGCACGCGTTATCCCTAATCCCTTATTGTCTATTCGGCAGGGAGCCATAGCACCATGGAACCGCGGTAATGAATGGTTCCAATGGTATGATTCGGCTTTGCGCGCCATGATCCGAACCATCAAAAATTTAGATGTGGATAAACCTTGGAATAAGTTATCTGCTGACACCCAACAGGCCATTCTATACGGGTGCAAGGGGTTTGAAGGAGTCATTCCCAATATGGAACGACGATACATGGAAACAGAATCGGATTGGATGCGAGATGAAATCGCACGATATCAAACCACTTCGCCCTGTGAGGCCTGTCATGGATTACGATTAAAACCGGAGGCGTTGGCTGTTAAAATTGCGGGTAAGAATATATCGGAAGCAACCAATATCTCTATTGCCGGGGCATTGGAATGGTTTTTGGGCCTAAATGAGACACTGTCACCACAAAAGCAGGAAATCGCTACCCGAATTTTAAAGGAAATTATAGAACGATTGAAATTTTTAAATAATGTCGGTCTGGGATATTTATCCCTTAACAGAATGGCAGGTACTTTGTCGGGAGGAGAAGCTCAACGAATAAGGCTTGCCAGTCAGATCGGATCGGGATTAACGGGAGTCCTATATGTGTTGGATGAACCGTCTATCGGATTGCATCAGCGGGATAATGATAAATTATTGGCAACATTAAAACATTTAAAAGATTTAGGAAATACCGTCATTGTTGTGGAGCATGATGAAGATGCCATTCGTGCGGCGGATTATGTGTTGGATATCGGGCCAGGAGCCGGCAAAAACGGTGGACATATTGTGGCACAAGGAACACCACAGCAAATTATTGATAACCCCCTTTCTACAACGGGACAATTTTTATCCGGTATGCGACAAATTAAAATCCCTCAACAACGCCGGGTCGGTAATGGGCACTTTTTAACCATAGAAGGGGCAACGGTTAACAACTTGAAAAACATTACGGTGGATATTCCGTTAGGGACTTTTACTTGTGTGACAGGTGTATCAGGAGGCGGTAAATCGTCATTAGTGATTGAAACTCTGTATAAAGGTCTGAATCAACTGATGAATAAAGCACACGAACCCGCTGGCGCCTTTAAACGCATTCGTGGATCCGGTTTTATTGATAAAATTATTGATATTGATCAAAGCCCGATCGGACGCACACCACGATCTAATCCGGCAACATATACGGGAATGTTTGCCTCTATCCGCGATTGGTTCGCCGGATTACCGGAAGCCAAAGCACGGGGATATAAAGCAGGCAGATTCTCCTTTAATGTTAAAGGAGGACGATGTGAGGCCTGTTCGGGAGATGGGGTCTTGAAAATAGAAATGCACTTTTTACCGGATGTATATGTGGAGTGTGATACCTGTCATGGTAAGCGTTATAATCGCGAAACATTGGAAGTCAAATACAAAGATAAATCTATCTCAGATGTGTTGGATATGACGGTTGATGAAGCAGCTGACTTTTTTAAAAATATACCGTCCCTACATGAAAAATGCGCTTTGCTGCAACGGGTGGGATTGGGCTATATATCCTTAGGACAATCGGCTATTACCCTATCGGGGGGGGAGGCTCAACGAATTAAATTATCCAAAGAATTGTCACGGCGAAGCACGGGCAAAACGCTCTATATTTTAGATGAACCGACAACGGGATTGCATTTTGCGGATATTCAAAAATTGTTGGAGGTTTTACATGCTCTTGTAGATCAGGGAAATACCGTTGTGGTAATAGAGCATAATTTGGATGTGATAAAAACCGCCGATCACATCATTGATATGGGACCCGAAGGCGGTGATGGGGGTGGACAAGTCGTTGCAACGGGAACTCCCGAACAAGTCGCCGAAAATCCCATCAGTCATACGGGCAGATACCTGAAAAAAATACTACAAAAAGTGTAAGTTATTTTAATTGCGTCTGATAAAGTGATGCGTAAATGGAATCGGATCGGGCAATAAGTTCATCATGGCTGCCGACCTCAGCAATCTGACCGTTATTGACCACAACAATTTTATCCGCATTCCGAACGGTGGATAAACGGTGTGCAACGATAAAAACGGTGCGATCCTCCATTAAATTATAAATGGCTTGTTGCACAATTTGTTCGGATTTGTTATCTAGTGCGGAAGTAGCTTCATCCAAAATGACAATAGGAGCATTCTTGATAAAGGCGCGCGCAATCGCAATCCGTTGCCGTTGTCCGCCCGAAAGCAAAATACCCCTTTCCCCGATTTGGGTATTTAAACCGTTGGGAAGAGTGCCGATAAATTCATCCAAACAGGCATTTTTGACGGCCTCTTGAACCTCATGATCGGTGGCATTTTCTTTACCCAATAAGATGTTATCCCTAATCGTTCCGCCAAATAAGATGTTATCTTGAAATACAACAGCAATGTGATCGCGTAAAGAATATAAATCAATATCGCGAATGTCTGTTCCGTCAATGGTAATAGACCCTTGCGTCACATCATAAAACCGGGGTAATAAATTGACAAATGTTGTTTTGCCTCCACCGGAATTACCGACAAAGGCAATAGTATGGCCTTTGGGAATTGTTAAATTAACCCCCTTTAACACAGGACGGCCAGATACATATTCAAACCACACATCATGATATGTAATGCCTTTCTTTATTTTGTCAATCTTAACGGCTCCGACCTTATTTCGGATTTTGGGAACAGCCTCCAACCGGTTAAAAACGCGCTCCATCGCCATGAGGGAAACTTGCACATTGGCAAAACTGCTTCCCATAGACTTAATCGGATGGTATAACATTAATAAGGCGGTAATAAAAGAAACAAAACCGCCGGCCGTGATTTGATTATGGGTAATCAAATAACTGCCATACCAAACCACCCCCGCAATGCCGATGGATATCATAAAATGCATAAAGGGTGTCACAAGGCCCGTTCGTTTGACCATCTTCATCCCTAATTTAAAAACAGAACGCAAAGTATCCTTAAATTGTGCCGTTTGATAATCATATAAATTATAAGAGGTAATTACGCGATTGCCGGTAAAGGCCTCATTATAATGGGTGACAATACGTGATCCCGAAAAAACCGTTTGTGCCATAATGTCCTTAATCTTTTTACGCAGATTCTTTAAGGGATAGAGAGCTAAAAATAAAACAACCAAGGCCACAATAGATAATTGCCATGAATTCCATATCAAAACGCCAATGAGAGCAATAGATGAAAAAATCCGTGTGGTGAATACTTTTAAATTATTAAGCAAGCCGTTGCAGGCTTGTTCTGCATCCGTATTGAAACGGTATTGAACTTCCCCAGATGTGTTTGTGTCAAAAAAAGCGGGATCGTTATGAATTAACTTTTTAAATAAGTCAAACTTTAAATCTACGGTAATGCGATTGCCGACCCAACTGTTTAAATAAGTAGATGCATAATTTAAAACGCTTTGCAACAAACTGAACACGATAATTAAAACGGGCACCAAAGACATTGTCCCAACCCGCTTTTCAATCATAACAGTATCCATATAGGGTTTTAAAACCCAAGCAATGACAGCATCCATGGATCCGATAGGTATCGTAATCACTAACGCTAAAATAGCCCGAAATAAATAGGGCCGAACATAGGGAAAAATCTTCCGATAATTTTGAACTAAATTCATGTTCTTTATGCGGTCCTTAAAGGACATCTTCTTTAATTTCTGCTTATCTGACAGTTTGGTTTCGTCCGCCATAGTATTCCTTATGTTCAATTTTAATGTGTCTATTATACCTAAGTTCAAAAAGCCTGTCAAGTTTTGATTTAGAAATGTATAAACGATTACTCATCCCAATCCGTATTGGAAACAGATGTGTCCGCCGATTCAAGAGATGTCGCAGGTTTTATGGGGCGGACTTTATCTACTTTGGCCCCGGGAAAAGCCGTTAAAGCCGATGAAATAACCGGCGTTTGCTTGAGCTCGGATAGGAGGGCATTTTGAGCGGCCTCTTTTCGTTCATGTAGGGTTTGGCCGCCACCGGAAACTTGTGTCTTTATAACCCAAGTCATCCCTGTTTCTCGCGATAAAAATTGAGTTAAATGCGCCCCAAAGTCACGCGGGGTATCCGATGTAAAAGTGCAAGTCAGCAATCCTTGATCAAAAGAAATAGGGCGAATAAAATGTTCAATCTGAAAAGCAAGAAGACGCTCACTTTTATCCCGTGCTAATTTTGCTAAATCTGCCCAATCGGATAAACCGGAATTTTGTGTGGGCGTGGGCGGAAGATCCGTTTTTTTTGGGGGGGACGGTAAGGGTGAAATGGGTGTCGTATTATGCGGCAGAGGGGATACTATACCGTTTTTTTTTATGTCTTCTAAAATTTGAGCGGGGGAAGGCAGATCAGATAAGTAGGCTAACCGAACAATTAACATATCTAGGGCTTTAATGGGGGAATCGGCGGTGCGAACCTCTGCCACACCTTTCATTAACAGTTGCCAAGTCGCCGTTAAAGAGGCCATAGACAATTTTTGAGCCAACTCTTTGCCCCGTGTGCGTTCGGATTCGGGAACCGTAATATCATTGGCCATATCGGGGGTAATCTTGACCCGTGTCAGCCAATAGGTTAATTGAAGTAAATCCTCTGTTAACTCAAAAGGATCGGCACCGGATTGATATTGGGTGTCCAATAAATGAAGAGCATCGGCAATTTGACCGGACATAACATGCTCATATAAATCAAATAGGGCCGTCCGATCGGCTAGCCCTAACATTTGGCGTACCCCATCGGTTGTCAAATGATTATCCAATTGGGTTAGGGCTTGATCCATAAGGGATAATGAATCTCGCACAGATCCATCTCCGGCACGCGCCAATAATTTAAGGGCTTCATCTTCAAATGTAGCCTGTTCGGCAGAGGCAATCTTTGCTAAGTGTGAAGCCAATATGTCGGTATCCAGTCGCCGAAGATCAAAACGTTGGCAACGGGATAATATCGTAATGGGAACTTTACGGATTTCGGTCGTGGCAAAAATGAATTTGACGCGTTCGGGAGGCTCTTCTAAAGTCTTTAATAAAGCATTAAAGGCTTGTTTAGACAGCATATGCACTTCATCAATAATATAAATCTTAAAACGGGCGGAAACAGGGTTATACTTGGCACCTTCTATAATCTCACGCACATTGTCAACGCCCGTGTTGCTGGCGGCATCAATTTCAATGACATCAATATGGGAGTCATTGGCAATGTCCCGACAATGTTGACATTGGCCGCAGGGATTGGGGGTCATGCCGCCCTTGCCATCGGGGCCAATGCAATTAAGACCTTTGGCAATAATGCGGGCAGAACTGGTCTTACCGACACCGCGAATGCCCGTCAGCATATACGCATGTGCCAGCCGATTATTCGCAATTGCATTGGTAATCGTGCGCACCAAAGCGTCCTGACCGATTAAGTCGGAAAAAACTTGCGGTCTGTACTTACGCGCCAAAACATGTGATGTGCCTGTCATAAAACTCCTTATAAAGAGGAAGGTACGCGACCCGATGTATCGGAATTGGGATGCTTTCTTCCGAACCTGACCCGCTGATCCCGAACTTCGCCCACGACCTTCCCGTTCCTAAAATACCAAAATTTCCCCTGAAAGTCAACAAAATTTTGCGGTTGAATTTTGATTTAAAGTGTGCTTTAATAAAGTATCACAACAGGAGGCCGATGATGAAAAAATTACTTCTTTTATGCTTGCTGATGATGGCAATGCCGGCAGGTGCAGATGATGTTGAACGCACAACCGAAGGCTTAACCGAAGCACAACAATTGGGTATTACGGCAGGATTGGCACTGGCATGCAACGCCGGATCCAAATTAGATGATTTTGAATTGATATCCAGCCGATTAATTGCGAATAAGGCTCTGACGCAAGAAATAGAACAAAAGGGATATCGCGAATTTGCCGAAGCTAAATTTGATGCCTATTCCCAACAAAAAAATG
>JAXFZX010000081.1:0-8530 GCA_034184445.1 Pseudomonadota bacterium
CGTCCCGGAAAATCAATCGTTGTAAATGGGACGAGGCCGGCAGCCGTTAACATTGAATACCCCTCTTGATAATTAGACCGCTTTATCCATAGCGCAGGGGCATGCATTTTCTTCGGTGAACCAAACGCGTTCGTCAAATTCACTCTTTTTACCCTTATTGAATTGGCTGTATGGGCGGAAATATCCCATAACACGTGTCCAGCATTCAACCGGTTGACGAGAGGCTTCATTGGCTTCCAAAATTTCTTTATCTGTCATTGTTTTCTCCTTTCTGATTAGACAGCTTCTAATTCTTTTCGTTTACGGTCAATCAATTCTTGATCGCAAAGCGGGCAGAATTTATGTTCCCCTTTTAAATAACCGTGCTTGGGGCAAATGGAATAAACCGGTGTCACAGATACATATGGCAAGCGGTAATTTTCCAAAACCCGGCGCACAAAATTTTTACAGGCCTCGGACGAAGATACCCGTTCGTTCATATAGAGGTGCAATACCGTGCCACCCGTATATTGGGTCTGTAAATCATCTTGATAATCCAATGCCTTAAATGGATCATTTGTAAATCCGACAGGCAATTGGGATGAATTGGTATAATAAGGTGCTTCTTTGGTGCCGGCTTGAATAATATCCGGAAAGCGCTTTTGATCTTCACGCGCAAAGCGGTAAGTTGTTCCTTCGGCCGGTGTGGCTTCCAGGTTATACATATTACCAGTTTCGGCTTGGAATTCAACCAACTTATTACGAATATGCGTCAACAATTTCTTGGCAAATTCACGGCCAAAAGGCGAAGCGATATTTTCTTTATCGTTCGTAAAATTGCGAATAAGTTCATTAATACCATTCACACCTATCGTGGAAAAGTGACTGCGGAAAGTTCCGAGATACCGCTTGGTATACGGATACAGTCCCCGATCCATGTGTAAAGAAATGGTCTTCCGCTTAATTTCCAGTGAGGTCTTTGCCAATTCCAAAAGTTCATCAAGGCGTTTATAAAGGCCTTCTTCGTTCCCTTTATGCAGATACCCAAGGCGCGCACAGTTAATCGTGACGACACCGATTGAACCTGTTTGCTCGGCCGAACCGAAAAGCCCACCACCCCGCTTTTTCAGTTCCGTTAAATCTAAACGCAAACGGCAACACATAGAACGCACATCACTGGGTTTCATATCGGAATTTAAGTAGTTGGAAAAATACGGAAGTCCATATTTTGCCGTCATTTCAAACAATAAATCAATATTGGGCGACTCCCACGGGAACGAATCCGTGATGTTATAGGTCGGAATTGGGAAAGTAAAGGGACGACCTTTGGCATCACCGTCACGCATAACCTCTAAAAACGCACGGTTAATCATATCCATCTCAGGCTGTAAGTCACCGAATTTAAAATCTTGAACTTCACCGCCGATGACTGGATGCTTATCCGCCAAATCGGCTGGGCATGTCCAATCAAAAGTTAGGTTTGTAAAAGGTGTTTGTGTTCCCCATCGTGACGGTACATTCAAATTAAAGATAAAGGATTGCATGGCCTGTTTGACCTCGGGAAAAGAGAGGTTTTCAATCCGAATAAACGGTGCTAAATATGTATCAGCAGATGAAAAAGCCTGAGCCCCTGCCCATTCGTTTTGAAGCGTACCAAGGAAATTGACCATTTGGCTAAATGCCGAAACAAGATGTTTGGGAGGTTTTGATTCCACTTTGTTGGGGACACCGTTAAAGCCTTCTTCAATTAAGACCCGCAGCGACCAACCCGCACAATATCCACACAACATATCCAAATCATGAATGTGATAATCCCCATTTTTATGCGCGGCCCCTATTTCCGGTGTATAGACATGATTAAGCCAATAATTTGCCACAACTTTTCCAGAAACATTTAAAATAAGGCCACCCAAAGAATACCCTTGGTTTGCATTGGCATTTACACGCCAATCTGACCGATCCAGATATTCGTTAATGGAAGAAATCGCATCAATAACCGCTTTTTTATCTTTGCGGGCTTTATCGCGTTGCTCACGATACACGATATAAGCACGGGCCGTCTTATAGTAGTTGGAGGAAATTAAAACCTGTTCAACCACATCTTGAATTTGTTCAATCCCTGGGGCAATCGTATTGGAAAACCGGTATTTTAAGACTTTAACGACTTGTTGTGTCAACAACCAAGCCTCTTCAGATCCGAATTCAGTTGTGGCCTCACCCGCCTTAGTAATTGCTGCCGCAATACGCGATGCATCAAACGCAATACGCTCTCCATCACGTTTAATTACATCAGATAACGGCCCCAAATCAATCGGAGATATATTTTCTTCTTTATTTTGAGTGGTTTCCAACATATTGTGTCTATCCTTCCTTTTTTAATACTATATATTGTGGTTATGTCTTTTTTTCTGAATCCAGAAAACCGCAAAAAAAAGTTCCTGTCAATAAGAAAATTAATTTTTTTTTTTGAAAATAAGAATAGTTTATTTTTTGCCTTATTTTTTAGTTTGTTATTCGTGAAAAAATAATTTTGACAAAAAGTTTTTACATGTGAGTTAGAAACCATTTATTTAGATTTTAAATTGTCATAAAAATGTCATTTTATAGCTTGGTTATATTTTTTTTGCTTATTTTTCAGTCATAAAATATTATTTTGCGATTCGAATATGGTATAATCCCAAATCCATTATTCCAAAACGAATCCAAAAGCTATCTTTCATCATCTGTTTTTTTATTTGTTATTATATTTATTTTCAATATGTTGCTTTATTTTATAAAATATTATACAAAATTTTATTGATTTCTGTACCATTTTATGATATACTCTTTTCGTCCAACAGAAAGGGGAATATAATGAAAAAAATTATCTTGACTTTATCGGCTTGCGCATTATTGACTGCTTGCACCCATACAGAATATGTGGAAAAGCAAGATTGTCCGTCCTGCAATCCTCCGATTCGGCAATTTGAAGTTGTGACGGAATGTTCGGATTACAGAGATACCGCCTTGGGTGCTAATAAATTTGCCCAATGTCGGTATTGCACGAATAAAATTTACTCTAATGGAGTAGATGTGACGGCTCAATTTTTTGGTAAGGGCACCGGAAAAAGAACCGCCAATGTACCCTGTGCTCACAGGTAAATTGCTTTAATTTAAGTAAATAGAAAGTCAGCTACCACATGGGGCTGACTTTTTTTTGTATCAGTTTCTAAAAAAAATTGCATTAAAAATATTTTTGTATTAAAATATATATCCTAAATGTGAGGTCTAATATATGTATACAAAATTCTTTTTATTTTTATTCTTTTTGATCCTTATAAGTGCTATTTCCATTGGCTATATTTTGATTTGGATGTTTTGTGCCATGGGGGATATGCCATTTGACAGAATTTTATTTCATGTGTTAATGCCTCTCAAAAATGCTCCAACAGATTGGATGAGTAAAATATACATTCCCATTTTAGGAATCATCGTAACCAGTGCAATATTGTGGTATAGTTTGCGTAGATATACAAAGTATAGAAAAACAAAATGGATATGCTTTATTTCCATTTTTTGTTTAACTCTTATATTTGATGTCTATTTTGCAAATAACCATTTTTATATTTTGGATTTTGTAAAATCCCAAATTGAAAGTTCTAATTTCATCACAAAACATTATGTAGATCCTAAATCAATAAAAATCAAATTTCCTGCCAACAAAAGAAATCTTATTATTTTAATGGTAGAATCACTGGAATCATCCTATCAAGATGAAAAAGATGGTGGACTCTTCACAAAAAATCACATACCCGAATTAACAAAAATTGCAAAAGAAAATATCAGCTTTTCACATTCTGAAAAAATTGAGGGAGCAATGGTTCCACCAGAAGCCGGATGGACAATTGCAGGAACTGTGGCTCAGACCGCTGGAATTCCGCTAAAACTATACGGAACAACATATACGAAAAATCTGGAAAGAATAGTGGACAATTCCATGCAACAATACAAATATTTCTTACCGGGAGTCAAAACATTAGGAGATATTTTATATGAAAACGGATATCGTAACTATTTTATACTTGGAACAGTGGCAGAATATGCAGGTAAAAAAAACTATTTAACCCAACATGGAGCCTATACAATCCTTGATAAGGAAGTAATCAATAGAAAAAGTAAGGATAAAAAGGCTAATATTAATGATGAGGAATTATTTAAAATTATTAAAGAAAAACTTCCTATTATAGCAAAAAACAAACCTTTCTCCGTTTTGATACAAACATTTGATACACATTGGGGAAAAAAACAGAAATTTGAAAAAGTTTCAAAACAAGTGGAGGAATTTTATAATTGGATTAAAGAGCAACCTTATTTTAATAACACAACATTGATTATCGTTGGTGATCACTGTAATTTACAGTGGACAGAGTTTCGTAATATTGAAACAGAGGATTTTAGATACGCCGGCAATATCCAAAGAAAAGTTTATAATGCCTTTATTAACCCTGTAATTATTCCACAGAAAGAAAAATATAGAAAATTTTCAACATTGGATATGTTCCCAACTATTTTAGCTGCAATAGGTGCAAAAATAGATGGCAATAAATTAGGACTGGGGACAAATCTATTTTCTGATGAAAAAACTTTATTGGAATTATATACTCCTGAGTATATGTTCACTGAGTTAAGGAAAAAAAGTTATTTATATAATTATAAATTTATGTATAAAAGGTAGAATAAATTATGTTGTTTGGTGATAAATCAGAAGCTATTTTTGATATCTGGTCTTGTGAACATATTTTAACCGGTATAATGTTAACATATCTTTTAACCTTTTTATTTCCAAGAAAAAAATCAAATTTAGAGATGTTGTTGATTTTATCCTTAACTTGGGAATGCATAGAACATTATTTAGAAGAAGGATTATTAGGAAACACTATTAAAAATTGGTTCGCTGGGACAGAATATTGGGCTAATAGGATAATTGGTGATAATTGTATGATGATATTGGGATACTTTATTTATATAAAATGGAAGAAGTGCATTTATATAGCATTGTTTTTGGGCAGTTTATTCTTATATTTTCATTTAACCTCAACATCCAGTATGGATATACAAAAATTCCTGTTTTAATGGTATTCAAAAATATGAAGGAATAGATGAATTTGATTTGATAACTCGTTGATATACATATATAATCCATCATATCCATGACACACATATGCCATTAAAAGACCATAAGTAATTAAATTTATCCCCGGTAAAAATAAAATTGTGAAAAGATATCCGGCTTCTTTAAAGTCTGTTTGATCCAAATGAATTTCATCCATTGTTGATATCAAATGATAACCGGTCATGATACCTAAAATAATCCAATAGCCAGAGGGGGGCGTTTGTCCCATTATACCATAATATCCCCCTAGCATCATCACTATGGCTGCCGATGTCGGAAAAAAATACGGGGAAAGTGATATCAACCAATTGCCCCGACCAAAATAGGAAAAATATCCCCCCTGCCCGCGCTTTATGGTAATATCTTGGGGAATATGAAAGGTTAAAATTGCAAAAAGCATATGAGTCACTTCATGTTCCAAAATAGAAATGAATGATCCGCTTAATTTCGGTACAAGAAACCATAATACAATTATCAAGCACACAGGTAAAAAAAATGTTCCCAAAACAGATACGGTTAAGCCATTATACAAAATTACTATATCCGTTTTAAGGGCGGGGAAAACAGCCAAAACCATCAATACGGCTATGGGCCATTTAATAAGTGCCAGAAAAAAATTTATATACTTTTGCATCTTTTTGTTTCCAAATGCGTTAACTTTTGCTAAAATAAACCAAAAGACGGAAAAAGAAAAGGATTTTTTTAATGAATACTCTATTTATTTTAATCTTACTGTTTATTGTTTTAGGGTTAAGTTTGTTTATTTGTGTGCGCTTATTATTATTGGATAAGGCCCCAAAAATCACAGATGATTTAGAGCGTCTAGAACGCATGATGCACGCCGATACCAAGGATTTACGACAGGAATTAGGGCAATCGCTGTTGCAATTTAACGATTCGATTCGCAAAGCCGTTGAAGAAAGGTTAGATAAAATAAATGCAGAAAATACCCAAAAATTGGAACAAATGCGCCAAACGGTAGATGAAAAATTGCATACTACTTTGGAAAAAAGGTTGGGCGAATCGTTCGCTTTGGTTTCGGAACGCTTGGAAAAAGTGCATCAGGGATTGGGCGAAATGCAAAATTTGGCAAATGATGTCGGGGGACTTAAACGCGTCTTAACCAATGTGAAAACCAGAGGAACTTGGGGGGAAGTGCAACTGGGGAGTTTATTGGAACAAATGCTATCCCCCGATCAATTTATCCAAAATGCCCATATTAAAGAAAATTCATCGGAAGTTGTTGAATATGCCGTAAAATTACCGGACGGAGATGTCCTGATACCCATTGATTCCAAATTTCCGATTGAAGACTATGAACGGTTAATAGAGGCCAGTGAACAAAACGATTCTCATTTATTGGAGGACGCTTCAAACAATCTTGAGAAGCGAATCAAATTAGAGGCTAAGCGCATTTCGGATAAATATATTTATCCGCCAAAAACAACAGATTTCGGAATTATGTTCCTGCCAACCGAGGGGCTTTATGCCGAAGCTATGCGGCGGGGCGGGTTAATTTCCGAGTTGCAAAATAAATTTAGGATTTGTGTGGCAGGACCCAGCACTTTGGGGGCTTTTTTAAACTCCCTGCAAATGGGATTTCGGACACTGGCCATTCAAAAGCGATCGGGCGAAGTGTGGCAAGTCTTAAATGAGGCCAAAACCGAATTTGAAAAATATGCCGCCTGGGTGGAAAAGGTTAAACGCAACATTGAACAAGCCCATAAAGCACTAGATGAAGCCGAAACAAGAACCAGAGCTGTTAATCGCAAATTAAGATCGGTTGAGACGAATATTCAAGAATCCGCCACAATCGGGAATACGGCAATGGATGATGAAACGAAAACTGGCCTTTTGGGAATTTGATTTTTAGTAAAGTCCCAGTGAGAAACCTTTTATTATAAATAGAATAACAAACAAAATAAGACCAATAAAAAGGAAACAGATGGGTATATAATATCGCATTACTTTTAAAAATTTCATAATTTTTAGGAATCTCAAATCTTCTCTGATATCGATTTTTTCCGATAATAAAACATGGTATATATAAACTAAATATCCAGAGAAATAAAGTATAAGAATCCCTGAAAAAGGATCACGGGTGTGAGGATGGATGCTCATACCCCAAATAATATATAAGACCAAAGGCAATAAAATTATCCCATTTATCAAAACAAGAAAACTTCGTTGTTTGTTCAACTTATAACAAAAACAAGTATTGATAATCCCAGGTACAACAAACCAAAGGAAATAAACCGGGATAATCCCAAAATTTCCTTCAATAGTTTTCCAACTGGAACATAAAATAGCAGGCCATATAATTGAAAAAATTATTTGTATCCAAAAAATATTATTCCTGCGTACAATTTTAGGATCATTATTCATATGTTATTACCTCATTTCACTCTAAATAATACGTTTTTAAATCCCCATCATCAGTTTGATGTCTTCGCTTAACTTATCGGTCGTCCAAGGGGGATCGAAGGTCAACTCTACCGTCACGACGCCCGTTCCGGGGACAGAGGAAACCGCATTTGCGACCATATAGGGCATCTCGCCGGCCATAGGACAAGTGGGGGAAGTTAGTGTCATTAAAATATAGACATCACCGTTTTCCTGTTGCTCAATTTTATAAATCAACCCTAATTCATACACATTAAGCATCAGTTCCGGATCTTGAACGGCTTGTAGGGCAGTAATAATATCTTCATGTGTGGCTTTTGTTTCCCCAGCCTTTAACGGTTCGCCGACCGTAGCCTTAAACGCCAGATCCATATCCGGCATATCGGGTAGCGGTGGCATAATGGTATCTTTTTCGTCTGACATTATTCTTCCCCCAATAAATAAAGTGCTTTGTGAAGCGATTCAATAAAACGGTCTATATCCCCTTTATCATTATATATACCCAATGATGCCCGTAAGGAAATTTGTTGCCCAAATACATGGTGTATCGGCATAGCACAATGGTGTCCCGTTCGGGTGCAAATATTAGCCTTAGCCAACACAAAAGCCAAATCTGTCGGATGAACAGAACCGATATTAAATGAAACCAGCCCCTGCTTTTCCGGATAATCGCCCAATATGTGTATGTTTTGAATTTCTCTTAATCGTTCCAAAAGGTATTTCGTCAGTTCCAATTCGTGCCCGTAAATCGTATCCATACCGATTTGCGAAACATATCGGATAGCGGCGGCGAGACCTATGGCCTCAACAAACGGGGGGGTGCCGGCCTCAAAACGGGCAGGAATATCGGCAAATTCTGTTTTTTGAACGGTGACCGTTTTTATCATATCCCCGCCAAATTGATAGGGTGATAATTTTTCCAAAGCCCATGACTTACCATACAAAACGCCTATGCCGGTGGGACCATAAATTTTATGGCCGGAAAACACATAAAAA
>JAXFZX010000082.1:0-5537 GCA_034184445.1 Pseudomonadota bacterium
ATTTTATGGAAAGACTTCACCTATGCACCTAAGGCGGCCGAAATTTTACATTTAACGGCAGATGATTTATTAAAATATCATTTAATTGATGCCATTATTCCCGAACCGGTAGGGGGGGCTCATCGTTTTCCCACCGAAACGATGAAGGCCGTTTCTGATGCCGTTCAACAGCAATTAGACCATTACCGCGACTTGCCCCCCGATGAATTGGTTCGCCTGCGTCAAGATAAATTCACCCGCATGACACGCGGGGCGGAGAAGGCCGAATGAATCTCATTTTATTTCGGTATATATTAAAGCAATTTGCCGTTATTTTTTTGGCCACCTTATCGGTTTTGATTATGGTGGTTATGCTGTTTGATGTGATAGAATTGCTTCGCAGTGCTTCCAAACATGATGGCGTTTCATTTTGGGATGTTGGAATACTGGCTATTTTAAAATCTCCCCAGATGGTTCATATTATTTTGCCGTTTGTCACTTTAATTGCGGGACTGATTTTTTTGTTTAAGTTTGATAAGACCTCGGAATTGGTTGTTATGAGATCTGTTGGTTTATCGGTTTGGAATGTCATTTTACCATTATTGCTTTTAATTGCCTTTGTCGGTGTTTTTGATGTGACGATTTTTAATCCGATTTCGGCAATGACGGCCCGCAAGTATGAGCGTATGGAGGAACACTTGGGTTTAACTCATTCCACCCCGTTTGTTTGGTCGTCTAAGGGTTTTTGGTTGCGAGACATTCGTCCTGATAAAGTTTTAGTTATCCGTGCGGCGCGTGTCCGTCAAGAAAATAAAGAAGTTCTTTTAGATAATGTATCCGTTTTTGAATTAGATGAGAATAATCAATTTTTGCGCCAGAACGAAGCTCAGATTGGTATTTTAAAGGATGGCATTTTAACCTTAAAGAATCCATTTGTTATTGATACCATGGCCGAAAGTGGCGAACAAAAAAATCAGGCCTATTTTGACACGGATCTCAGTTTGGAACGCATTTTAGAAAAATTTGATGAACCGCAAACAATGTCTTTTTGGCGTTTTCCGCGTTTTATTCGGTTTTTAAAAGAATCCGGTTTTACCTCCGTCACACATGAAATGTATTGGCATGAATTGATTGCTTTTCCGGCTACTTTACTGGCCATGATTTTTATCAGCATTGTTTTCGCCGTTCATCCCTCTAATCGGCAGGGGAAAGTTTTAACGCGTATTTTATCGGCGGTTCTTTGTGGATTTTTTCTGTATTTTTTGACACGGGTCACCAATGTTTTGGGTCAATCACACAGTTTGCCGATGATGTTGGCGGCATGGGGACCTGCGTTAGTGGTCATACCGCTATGCGTATCGGCCCTATTGCATATGGAAGACGGTTAAGGAGTTTAACATGAAATTTCTGGACGAAGCGAAAATTTTTATCAAAGCTGGTGATGGAGGTAACGGTTCCCGTTCATTTCGGCATGAAAAGTTTATTGAATTTGGGGGTCCTGATGGCGGTGATGGTGGTAAAGGTGGAGATGTCGTTTTTATGGCGATTCAAAACTTGAACACCTTAATTGACTTTCGGTATCAACAACATTTCAAGGCCCCTCGTGGCACAAACGGCATGGGCCGGTGTAAAACAGGGCCATCTGGCGATGACTTGATCATCAAGGTGCCGGTCGGTACGGAAATTGTGGCCGAGGACAAAAAAACCGTTTTGGCAGATTTAATGCATGTCGGAGATACCTTTATAGCCGCCAAAGGTGGTCAGGGAGGCCGTGGCAACAATTCTTTTAAAAGTTCTACAAATCAAGCCCCTGAACGCGCCGACCCCGGCGAATCTGGTGAAGAGCTCTGGATCTGGCTCAGACTCAAACTTATTGCGGATGTAGGTTTAGTAGGATTACCCAATGCGGGAAAATCCACATTACTGACGACTTTGACCCGTGCCCGACCTAAGATTGCGGACTATCCTTTCACCACATTGCATCCCCACTTAGGCGTTGCAACGGTGGACGGTCGTGACATTTTAATGGCGGATATTCCCGGTTTGATAGAAGGGGCATCAGACGGATTGGGACTGGGGACTCACTTTTTGAAACATATAGAACGATGTGGTGCTTTGATTCATTTAGTTGATGCAACGGCACAAGATGTGACTGATTCCTATCACACCATTCGTCGGGAACTTGAAAAATACGGCAACGGCCTATCCGCCAAGCCGGAAATTATTGCGTTAAATAAAATTGATTCTTTACCTTCCGATGTCGTGCAAAAAAAGAAAAAAGCATTAGAGCAAGCCACCCAAAAGCCCGTTTATGCCATTTCTGGTGTAGCGCACACGGGCATAACGGATTTATTACGCGCCGTTATTCCCTTTATGCCACCTAAGGATTCTCATGCGCTTTAAATCCGATATTCAAAATCTTCTCCATGTAGTGCGTCAAAAACTGGATGCCGGTAAGGCTGAACATATCACGATTTTAGATTTGCGTTCCACTTCTTCGCTGGCAGATGCGATGCTGATTGCCACGGGCACATCAACGCGGCATGTTATGGCTCTGGCTCACCATTTAGCCGCGGATTTAAAGAAACAACACCTCCCCCTTTATAACGACATTGACCAAGGGGATGGCAACTGGATAGTTTTAGATTTAGGTGCCCTATTGGTGCATTTATTCACGGCCGAAGCCCGCCTGCGCTATGATTTGGAAGGGTTATGGCATCCTAAGGGATCAACACGCAGCCGTAAAGCACCGCAAAAAAGTGCATAATGGTGCCCAGCAAAACAAACCCGTGCCAAATGGCGTGTGTATATTTTTTGCTTTTCCAGATATAAAAAGGGATTCCCATTGTATAAAAAATTCCGCCCAACACCAAAAAGATTAGCCCCAATCTCGGCAGACTATGAACCAACGGCTTTAAGGCGATCACAACCATCCACCCCATTATCAGGTACAATAGCACTGACCACAACTTAGCTCCATTAGCCGGCATCACCAATTTCAGGACCGTTCCCACCAATGTTAATCCCCAAATAACACCAAAGATTGTCCAACCGATTCCATTTCTTAAATTCACCAACATAAAGGGGGTATATGATCCCGCAATCAGGTAATAGATTGCAATATGATCAAATCGTTTTAATATTGTTTTGGCATGCCTGTTTGTAATGGCGTGATAAAGGGTTGATGCCGTATATAGAATAATCATGGAAACCCCAAAAATCACGGTAGAGACAATTGTCCATGCATTTCCGTAAATCCCCGAAAAAGTTGCCAATATAACTAATCCTGCAATACTTAAAATAATGCCCAATCCGTGCACCGCACAGCTGCAAATTTCCTCCACCAGAGTATAGGGTCTATTTGAAAAAGTCATGTCAATCCTTTCGTTGTTTTGAATAAATCAATTTGATATTTAAGGCTTTCAAAACCTCCTTTATCGGTAAGAACACCGAAAAATTGGTTTCACCATTTCCTTCGGCATATGTTATACCCAGCACATTTCCGAACTCGTCCGTTAAGGGACCTCCTTCATAGCCGTCCGTTGTTGGGACAGATGCTTGAATTAAGGCTAAATTCTGACTGGCACGATATCTGTTTGCGGATATAATTCCTTTGGTAATTGTAGCCCGATACCCACCTTGGAACGGGGTTCCGATGGCATACACAGTCATTAAGGGATCGGGATATTCCCGTTCCGATATCGGCAAGGCAAAATTATCATGAATATCCGCTTTTATCAAAGCGACATTCCGACGTTCATCTGTGCGCAATACCTTAGCACGGTATTTAGTTCCGTTGGTATCGGATATTTGAACAAATTCGGCTTCACCAACCACTTTGGCTGCTGTTAAAGCATACCCTAAATCCGAAATAAAAAACCCTGTTCCTGCATGATCTAAATCGGCATGAACGGTTATCACCGCTTTACGCATAGAGGCAAAATGCTCACGCAACGGTTTATGTGATATCAATGCTTTGGTTGAAAATGCTAACATTTTATATTGACTCTCCGGGAATAAATCCACAGGATCTTCGGTTGTCATAATCTGCCTAAACCAGTCGGATTGCCCCATGTGTTGGGCTGCATCGCGTATTGCGGCTAAAAAGATTGCCTTTTCGCCGTTTTGTAATGGCTCATCTATATGGCCGTATCCGCGTGTCACCCAAGAACCCAAGATTTGTTCCCGAATAGTATCATACACTTCCCATTCAACCGTAATAACACCTTCACCACCTGCCCGATTTAAGGACTGTAAAGTAATCGGTTCATGGATATGACATACATTCATTTTTATGTCCGTGACGCGCAGAGACAATAACAATTCCGCACGGGGCTTACGGGCTATTTTTTCAAAGTATGATTTACGGGTTTCCCTGATATTATATCCTTGGGCATATAAGGCTTTTTCAATAACTGCCCTACTTTCTTCGGGCCACGAGCCAAAGATATTATCGTCTTCATTCCAATACCCCTGTGATCTGGCCAAGCGGTGTTTCAATTTAGGATTACACACATAAAACCCTGTATTTACATTCGGCACCGACCAATGCCAGAAAGGATAGGTCACATACAGATCCCCACGATTGAGATCAAACATACCGCCGGCAAATGCCACTTGTCGTTGAAATTCCCCTTTGGATATGGGCTGAAAATCTGTATCCAGAGGGGTGACGCTTGGCAGATTTCCTGCCATTTGACACCCCGCTAATCCGAATAAGATAAAAATCCCAAAGTGCATCTTGACAAACATATCCTTTTGTGTCAAATTATCACAGAACTGAAAAAAGTCAAGAAAAATGATTTTTTTGCGTGACAAATCAAAAAAAACAGATTATAGTATGGGTATTGTTTAACAGAAAGGAGAAAAAACAATGATCAAAAAATTAGCAACTGTTGCCACTTTGGCTTTATTGACTGCCGCTTGTTCAGGAACACTTTGCCAATCTCGCGGATGCAAAGTTCTCGTTTCCGATTCTCAGGTCGCCGCTGCCGGTGCCGGTCAAGTTTTGTTTGACTTTGATTCAGCAACATTGACACCTGCCGGAGAAAAAACATTGGCAGGTTATGTTGAAGAGCTCAAACAAGGCGATAAAACATTCACAATCGTCGGCTATACGGATGATACCGGTTCCGATGAATACAACAAAGATTTAAGCCAACGTCGTGCTGAATCGGCCAAAGCTTACTTTGTTAAAAACGGCATTGCTGCTAAACGGATCACGGCCAAAGGCGCAGGTGAAACCAATTTTGTGGCCAGCAATGAAACCGTTCAAGGTCGTGCACAAAATCGCCGGATTGAAATTGAAATGTAATTTTGAAATGGGAAAGGAAATCCCCTGCTTTGTCGGGGGATTTTTTTTGATAAAAAATACTTGACACCGAAGTGATTATACGATAATAAACAAGTATATTTAATGAGAGTATGCAGGGGAAAATCTTATGAAGATCAAGGCAGTCAAATTCAAAAAAAACGGATTTATGAAACAACCCTTTGCCTTTGGCGGTGAAGACGGCACAGCCCCATTTGATCCAACAATGTTATACCGGTCTTGCTTG
>JAXFZX010000083.1:0-3758 GCA_034184445.1 Pseudomonadota bacterium
CCGTTGACACCACTCGTTCGGCATTCACATGTGTCAAATTGTTTTTTTCTGCCACGACAGCAACTAATTCAGATTTAATCATTTTTTCTCCTTTCTTTAATTGTGACCTCAGTTTAGCGAATTTTTTTTCCGTTGTCAAGCCGTATCATCACCAGACCCTGATTAAAAATTTGACAAAAATGTGAATTTATGATATACTGTCGCCGTTAGGAAGGAGGAAACCATGCTTCAAAGACGCAAAAACGGTATGCAGGCACGGCGTGAATGGGAGAGTTTGAATTTCAAACGAGAGGCTTTACATGCCATAAAAACACCAACATTATTACCCATTCAACAAGAAAAACTGGAAAAACTTATTCAAGGGGTTGAATCCGAAATTAAGGCTAAGAAGAAAAAGCCTGGTATCTATGTGCGTTTAGGTTGCGAAAGCGTTTTATTTTTCCTACAACATCCTATTTACATCTCCAAAATGAAGGACGAAATGGAAATGCGCCGACAAATGCGTTTTAGAGGGCAAGATGTACGCAATGAAGAGTTGAATGATGCCGTATTAAGGGCACATTGCTATGACCAATCCGCCCGCATTTTTGAACGCAACAATGAATCCGGTGCTGGTGATTGGAGTTGGAATTTTTGCCTAATTCGTCATAATTACGCCGAAACAATGGGGCGGGCATGCCAGGCGGCAGACTATGCCCAATCAACCCTTCAAGCCTTAAAGGTTATTACTCCCCAAAAAATACAAAAACCGACACCACCGCCGCCATCATCTGTTCAGGATGAAGATTACATACCTGTCTCTAACGAAATGCCGAATTATTGGTCTTCCTTTCAACGGCCATCCGAAGAAGAGGTTAATGACCTCTTGAACAACAGATGTGATGATAATGTGGTCGGTGATACCGATGTGATTGAACCATTAAGTACCCCCAAAAAAATTATCCAACATACTTATCGTCAGGCCGTTTTTGACTTTGCACGCACACGATAAAATGAATGTTTTATCTTAATCCCGATGGTAGGGGTGGCCGTCCAAAATGGTTTTAGCACGATAAATTTGTTCGGCCAGCACGACGCGCGCCAAAAAATGGGGCAAAGTCATGCGCCCAAATGACAAAAGGTAGTCAGCACGCTTACGCACCGATTCTGCATGACCGTCCGCACCCCCGATTAAAAAAGCGACACCCGGGGTTCCACTATCACGCCAACGACCCAATTTTTCGGCAAAGGCGCGTGATGAGGGAACTTCCCCCCGTTCATCAAGGGCAACAACCTTAAATCCGGTTGGCACCGTTTTCATCAATAATTCTCCTTCGGCAACCTGTAATTCCGAACCATTGACTGCTTTTTTTTCCACCGATTCATAAACCGTTATCGGCCATCTGGTTTTAGCAATATAATCGTCTATGATGGCTTGTTCGGGACTTTTTTTGTTCAATTTACCAATGGCGGAAATAATAATTTTCATCCTTTTTTCCTATATTTATTGGGAAGTAAGTCTATTGCTGATACAACTTCATACCCCTTTTTATTATCCGCCGGCACGATAACACGCGCATTGGGACCGTAATCCGTAATATATTCGCGACATTTTCCGCAAGGGGATATAACATAGGCCTCTTTATCCCGAACGGCCCCTATCAAATCAATTTCCATATGGGGATCATCCGTATTTGCCATCCCGATTGCAATAATTTCGGCGCAAGTCGCAATAGAGGGTTGATTCGTTCCGGCATTCAATGTCACATATACTTTTCCCGATTTTGTCAAAAGTGCCGCCGCCACGACCGAGTGATGATTTTCTTTTTGATAGCGTTTTTGGATTAAGTTTTTTGCTTTTTGTATCAATTCATCAGGTGTCATTTTACTCCCCCGCAATTTTATCAATCATATCATCCAGCGACTTTTTATCGGATTCCCGATATTCAGCCAGTTCTTCTTTCACCGTTTTTTTTAGTTCAATACCGATTTTTTTTGTTTCCTTGTTTTTAAGTTTTCCTTGTTCGTATTCTTTTAAATCCGCCTTTACATTTTCCGGATCGACATAGTCCACCCAACCGGCCATCTTACGAATATAGGGGACGGACAGGTTTTGTTCTTCCATTTCATTCAATTTTCTTTCCGACATAAACATAGATGCAGCCAAATAGCAAATCGCGGCCAAAAGACCCGCACGTGCCACCCCAAAAATAAAGCCTAAAATGCGATCCAAACCGCTAAGGGCACTTTGACGCAGGCGTTTAGTAATCCATGAATTAATCAATGTCATAATTACCAAAACCAACAGTGCCACACAAGCCGATCCGACAATTCCGGCCGTTGTTTTATTTTCAATTATTTTGTTCATAAGGGGTTGCAACGGTGTATAGGAATATAATGCCGCAAAGCCTGCCAATATCCAAGCGGCAATACCCAATAATTCCCGAACCAATCCCCGATACAGTGCAAACAAAACCGATATAATAACCACGGCGATTAAGATTACATCAATTAAACCCAAAGTCATTTTCTACCCCCGAAAAATATCTGTTAAAGTCCGTAAATGCCCGACCTCTGTTTTATGGATGACGGAATCCTTGGCTTCTTTTTTAGCACTTCTTTGTGGCGGAATCAAGGCTTTTTTAAATCCCAATTTTTCTGCCTCTTTTAACCGTAAATCCGATTGAGGGACAGCACGCACTTCGCCGGATAATCCCACTTCACCAAACACGACCATATCAGCCGGCACCGGCTTTTGCGTGAGTGCCGAAGTAAGTGCCATCGCAACCGCCAAATCACAGGCTGGTTCCGTCAGTTTTAGTCCCCCCGCAACATTTAAATAAATATCTTTGGCACCGAATATGATCCCGCAACGGGCTTCCAACACCGCCAATATCATGGCCAGCCTTCCCGCATCCCACCCCACAACCGCACGGCGGGGGGATTGACCGCTCATCGGGGCAACAAGGGCTTGAATTTCAACCAACAGAGGACGAGACCCCTCTACACCGGCAAAGACACAACTGCCGGCGATATTACCACGTCTGTCTGCCAAGAAAAGAGCAGAGGGATTTTTAACTTCTTGAAGTCCCTCTTCCGTCATTTCAAAAACACCGATTTCATCCGTGGCACCGAATCGGTTCTTAACCGAGCGCAAAATGCGGAAGTGGTGCCCCCTGTCGCCTTCAAAATAAAGGACGGTATCCACCATATGCTCTAACACGCGGGGGCCGGCAAGAGTGCCCTCTTTTGTCACATGACCGACCAAAAACAGCGTAAAGTTTAAGTGTTTGGCAAGTCTTATCAATTCATTTCCGCATGCCCGAACTTGTCCAACCGTGCCGGGGGCGGAATCAAGCGTATCCGAATACATGGTTTGGATGGAATCAATAATCACAACATCGGGGACAGGACCACTTTCCAATGTCGCCACAATATCACGCACATTGGTGGCGGAAGCCAACGCCACATTTGCCGAGGAAAACCCAAGGCGTAGGGCACGAAGCCTGACTTGATCCACCGATTCTTCGCCCGAGATATAGACGCATTTAGTGGGAGATCCAGCCTTATTCACCGTTTCGGACAGGTGTGCCACCGCCTGTAAAAGCAGGGTGGATTTGCCTATCCCCGGGTCGCCACCGACAAGAATGACTGACCCCGGCACCAAGCCACCGCCACACACGCGATCTAGTTCACCAATTTGGGATTTGAGGCGAAAGATAATTTCGGGTGCCCCCTTTAAGTCCACAAAGTCAAACTTTTTGCCGCCTTTACCGGCC
>JAXFZX010000084.1:0-7392 GCA_034184445.1 Pseudomonadota bacterium
CGAAAATCCGTTTTGAACTTGCCCATTCGGCATAACGCGTCCCAAAGCCTGACATGCTACACCAACGGCAATTCCCCGTGGGACAACCCCACCAATTAACTCACCACTCGGATCAACGGCTAGGCCATTTGGCTTAACGGCACCAATGATCTGCGAGCTGCCATTCACGATAGAGCCATCTGATACCACCCCACCAATCACATCTCCTGTCCAATTGATAACCAACCCATAGGGACGCAAATATCCAATCGGTGTCCCTTCCAGATTCACAACCGATCCGTCCACCATCGGACGACCAATCACATTTTTACCACCATCAACAACGGTTCCGTCTTTCATAACTTTACCGATAACGCGTCCTTGGGTGTTCATAACAGATGTCACCGGTACCGCAGCCCCCAAAACAGTCAAAGAAGAATCCACAATCGTATCATCTCCCAAAAGCCGTCCCAGAGCTTTACCATCCGTTCCAATAACATCACCCGTATCAGAAATCGTCCCCATTAATTTATTATCTAGTGACAGTGGGATTTTTTCCGGCTCAACGACACCCACAATTTGATTTTGTTCATTCACCAACAACTCATCTTTTACGGTATATGTTTTATCTCCGATTTTGACTTGTCCTTTTGTATCCACGACATCGTGTTGCCCATTAAAGAGAGCCGCTCGCCGTTCAATTTTTGCTTCCTTGTCTTTACACGGCGTTTCACAAATCACACAATCTTTGGAATCGGTGGATTGGGCTTTTAAGACGATTTCCGTTTTTCCCTCATCAAAAATGCCCGGATCATCTTCCCGCCACCGAATCGTTAATGTGTTTTGAATTTGTCGTAATGTTGTCGGATTCCACATGATTTTTAGGGTACAACTGTTATCCGGCTGTATAACCTTATTCGGCTCACATGTACCAGCAAGCAAAAAGCCACCTTCTTGCTCTTCTGCTAGTTCCATCCCGATAAACAGGATTTTTCCCCTTTTAGCCGTCATTGTCACCACGGCCTCCGCGGCAGATCCAAGGACCACCCCATTCATTTCAACCGTGGTTGGATTAGCCTCTAAATACCCTTCTCCGGAACCAAAACGATTAAATTCATTGGGCGTTTGTCCCAATCGCGGATCATTATCTGATGTTAGATCCACAGGTTGTTCGGCTGTTCTTTGGCCACGGTATCCCCCTTGCAATCCCGCAATCAGGACAAGCGTCAGAATAATCAATGCTAATCCCAATAAGAACCAAATCCGATTGCTTCTTTTTTTGGATCGTTCGTTTAAGCTTGCATTATTGTCTGCCATAGCCACACACCCCTTACGAAAAGATTATTGAATCCGCACAACTGAGCACGCAAATCCCCGTCGTCCCAATTTCCGACACAACGCATCACCAGACCTGATACTTTTAACTGGGCCAACGCGCAGCCGGAACAATTCCCGCACGTCACCATCTGCTGTTGCATCAACGGAATAATAAGGTTCATATCCTTTTAAGACATCTTCATTCTTACTATATATTTCTTCCCAAGTCTTTTCCAATGTCGCAATGTCGGCATTTGCTCCCAACTCAACGGCAATAGATTCCGTAGCGGTAGCCGTCACCTTACGGTTACGCACCCCTTTGGATTTTTGGACATTTGCCCCTTCCATCATCGGATAGGCCCGATCGGATTCGGTATAAACACCCGCCGAAGTCATGCCGCCCATCACATCATTGATACCGGATCTAGCTGATTCGGAATTTAAGACATCTTGCGGAATATTCTGCATCGGTGCCATAGAATCATTTTTGCTCATCACAGAACGATAGGCTCCTTGCGGAACAACTTCATCACAATATTCACTTTCCTGATCACAACCGGCCGCTGCATCACAACATCCCTTACCAGATTTTGCCCCACCGTTTTGAGCATTATCATATTGCCCACGTCCAATTGGCTCACCATCCATATTATAGGCCACTTGTTTGCGACGCAACATAGCATCCACGGACATTGCCCCTTCACCGGCACCATAATTATCCGGCTGATGCGGTGCATACCACCGTTCTGGTCTAGCACTATCTGCACTGTAATCCGTCCATTCAAGACCCGTTGTCGGATCGCGTCTTAATTTCAAACAAATCAACTTTTTCCCGTTTCTTAAAACCATGTCGCCAATTCCTTCCACAACGATTAGGCGACTGTTGGGCCCGCGTGTTCTGAATCCCACAGGCACTTCCGAATCTTCAACAATCATGCTGACAACCGGCCGTTGTGTCATAGTCAAAGCCTTTGGTCCCAAGTCAATATAGGTAAAGATATTATCCCGCCACACATTATCCGGCGCAATATCCACTGCGCGCGGATCCGGCAAATACATGTCAATATCAAACCGGAACGATTCGGGATCCACAGGGATCGTTTGCAACCAATCATTTGGCCCTGTTGATGCGGTATTTAGCCCGATTTTCGGACTTTGCCCACCCCCCGGAGTCAACGTTCCTTGTCCCGACCATGCCGGAGTTGATGAGAAGCCGTTTGCCGAAGCCGTTGTCATCGTCACCGATGCTCCATTATAACTGCCTAGTTGTCCACCAGCACTGACAGGCGTATACTTCGGTCCCACCAACACATCCACAACCGATTGTGTGATCTTATCGGTATTATAAGTCTCGCTGCGCAAATAGAATACATATCTATTACCTGATCTACCAAAGACAATCATATTGCAATCCACACCGATATAAGACGGATCCGCATATAGAAGGAGAGAATTCGGAGCCGCAATTTCACCGTCAAAAGATTCCGGAGAGCCAATATGAACTTTTTCAATCAATTCCCATACCGGTAGGTTGATCAAGGTCATCATTCCTTCACGAAGCCGAATCGGCAATACAACATCTGGTGTCCATGTATAACGGGAATACCCCGGTTTTAATTGTCCTTCCCCCATGTGGGATAAAGGATCATTCCATGCTTTTTGTTGCATCCCCAGTGAATGGATATACCCCAAGTTCATTTGGTCGTATTCACCGGTTGTTTGCGCAATAGCATCTTGTAATTGTGCAGCCTCAGTATCTGTCGGCAACATTTGCTGAGCCATAGCTTGCCCTGCCAATAGCACAGATACGGCCATTGCCATTAACCGATTTATTTTTATTGTTTTTTCAGTCATCATCTTTGGTTTCTCCTTCTTCTTGACACACCGAATATACTTATCCTAAACAAAAACGGGGACAAAGTCCACAAAAAAAATCATATTTTTTAATTTTTTTGTTCTTCATTTTCTTGTCCCATGCGTTCACGTTCGGTTAAATTCTTTTGCGCCCACCCAGTCACGGTAAATCCTAGTGGATTTTTAAGACGCTGTTCCCATGTCAGGTTATTTTTAAATTTGCCAAAATCAATAACGACCGTCACTTGTAAATCTGTTTCTAGTGGCTTAGGTGTTGTTCGGCTCATATCCCTCAGACGCACTTCTGCCAACCACACCAATTGCCGATCGTCACGCGGATCGGGATGCATGTTTAAAATGTTAACATCCCGTGTTAAACCATCTTCTTTGGCACTTTTAATCAAACCCACGGCATATCTTCTATTAAATTCTTCAGCAACGGATTGTTCACTCATCCAATCAATCGTACCATCGGTTCCCCACCGCCGTTCCAATTCATCAATATCTGTTCCGATTAACAAGCGAGCCAGTATATATTGTCGCACAAACGATTGTTGCAAATAGGTATTCTGAGTTAAAAATCCCCGACTGGGCCGTTCTATGGTAATAATTTGCCTATCCTTATCCTGCGTGACGATAAAAAACGGCTGCACCCGCACGAGTGGCAAAAGAGATTGCACCGCTGCCAACAGGATCAAGTCCGTAATAAATGTCACCACGCAGATCAAACAAAAGACCCGTGCCATCCACAAATAGCTACGTTCTTTTTTTGCCTCTTCCGAGGTATCCAACTGCTCTTCTTTTTTCTGGAAGAACTGCATGTTCATCTCGTCAGGCTATGAAAACCAAGCCGGCAATTCCGGTGCTTTTTCCAATTTCAAACACGCACATGGCGATTTTTTTAATTCCTCCCAATTAGGACCAATCCCAACCGGTTCTTTTTCATATAGTGATCCACAAGCCGCCAAAACAACGGCACCAACGGCAAACAAAGCGATAATAATTTTTTTCATATTGACCATTCCTCTGTTAAAAAAGACACTAAACAAAGGTTAATCTAGCACATAAAAAAAAAATATCCAACAAAAAAATGAATAAAAGTGCAAAAAAAATGTTCTTTTTTTTCTACCCCCGATAATAAAGGCGCTTTTTATGCCCTAATTATCGTTTTTTTAAATTGGATTCGCTGTATTCCGTCACAACGAAACCATAGGGATTAAAAAAATCCCCATTATAACTTCTCCGATACCAGCTGGGGTTCCATCTATGATCAATTTTAATCGTCGCACGTTTTGTGCCCCCAAAGGATTGCCGATTATCAGCGAAATGATAGATATCAAAATCAACATAAAAGACATTATCACGGCGTGTCACATTCCATATATCCACCGATGTAGTGTGTGGATTGCTTTGCACATTTTCTAAATAATTACCCTTTCCCTTGATAAATGTTCTATACACACTTGGGACGGATAATCTGGCAACAGGCCCACTATTGCCATAGCGATACCTCAATTCTGCTATATCCGGCAGATAAAAGTGTCTATTTTCTACATAAAAGCGGATCAACATCTCATCAATCAGTCGCCGCTCTTTCAACGAAACCTCCGGATGAATGGCTGTGGCTTCTATAAACTGGTCGGCACTCATAGCATCACGGCGAAATAATTGGGGTGTCACATGAATACGCGGGGCCGTATTAAATAAGGTCATGACCAAAATAATACACACCGTCATCAACACTATGGACAACCCCATCCACAGTCGCAATGAAACCATAGTTAATGTTTTTTTGATGGACATTCCGGCTTAGATGCCTCCATTTAAGCAGGTTTCATCAATTTTAACATTTTCCCCTTCAGCCAACATTTTTTCCAAATCGTTTTGTCCATCAACAAAGGCGCGTCTAGCTGTTTCTTCTTTTAACAATTTATCAACATCACCGGCGTTGGCTTCATTGATATATACGCGTCCTTCTGTATCTTTTTTCAAGGCTTTAATGACATTTTCGTCTTGTTCATAGACCGACATAGGAACTTGTTTTTGAATTTGTTCAACCATCTTGGGGTTTAGCTTTTTCAATTCAGCCAACTCTTCAATATCATCCCAATTTACAGATGGAACCATTTTTTCTTTATCATCTGTTCGTGTTTGCAATTCTTTTTCGGCCAAAGCCACCAGTTCCGCTTGTTTAGCCTGCAATCGCTTTAAAACCACTTCACGGGTCTTTTCCTGTAATAAGTTGCCATTGGGTTCAAGTTCCATATATTTTTCCAACTTAGCATACACTTTTCCCAATTTTGAATCCCCGTGGTTCAAGCTTAGCCCTTCCACAGCCGATACATCATCTAGGGCTTGCCTACGACCGGCGAACGCCGTTAAGCGATTAGTTTGATCTGTATTTTTGGACTGTTCTTTTAAGATCAACCCACTTTTAAAATCACGGGCCATTTCCCCATTGGGATTCACATTTTTAAAATCGTTTTCGGCGTATTTTTGCCATGGTTCAGGCAGTTCTGGATAGACACTAGCCTCCCCTGCATCGGTTTCAAAATAGATAACCATTTCATCCTTTGGCGGCAGTGGTTTAGGAGGCATCGGTGGTTCTTTAAACTCTGCCGCCAAACTTTTCCCTTTGGCCGGATTTTTGGCCGCCAGCATCGCCACATACGCTTGATGGGCCTTTTTAACTTCATCAGCCTTGGCATAGTCATATTTTTCATCACCGACAATCGGTCGCCCCTCCGATGGAGCACCAAAAGCCTTGTTTAATTCGGTGTAATAATTATCCCAATCTTGATCATACTGAAATTTCTGATCTTCCCAAAGCGGGAAAGACGGAGCCTTAGCATCTTTTCGTTCACCCCATTTATCCTGATTTTGATAAACATCCATCAAAATCTCCTGACCGATCCGCCACGGAGCATATTGTTCCGCTACCATTTCCGGTGTCATCTCTCCCGTCTGCATATAGTTCGTAAAGGCTTGTTCTTCCTCAGGTGTCATTTTTGTTGAATTGACAAAGGCGGTTAATTCTCTTTCCCGTTTATCATATTCGGCATTCATTTTATCCCAAACTTCTTTTGGATTCTTAAATTGTTCACCCAATTTATTCACGCTACATTTTTCCATGGCGTTTAGGCGCATTTCTTCCAACTGACGCATCTGAGCCGTGACAGCCAACTGCCGTTCCAAATCACGAATAGAGCGTACTTCCGTCATCAGGTTATGGACATCTATCGCTTGTTCCAGTGCTTGCCGTTCATTGCCGCCCCATTTCATAATGCTTGTTGATTGTTCCGGTTCGGCTCTAGAAAAAGTCAATCCAGCCGCATGACATAAATCAGCACCGGCGACCAACGCCGCCAGTGCTATTCCCAAATATATTTTTTTGTTCATTATTGCTCCATTTCTAATACATCGCTTAACACATCTGCTTTTTGTTCGGACAAAGCCGCCTTAGCCTGCAACCGCAATCCGATAATCTGCTGTTCCAAACTTAATAATTGATCATAGACCAAACTGTAATATGCATACTCCCGCAAAGATTGATTATAATCCGCATTTTTATGCACTTCATCCTTTTTATTTTCAGGGTCTAAATCCCTTTTGACACATCCGTATTTACATTCTTTTTCGTCCCCAGATGCTTCAAAATGAGCATCAACCTCATCGACTATTTCACCAATAGTATCATTGACATTTTTGCGTACGGTCGCGGCAAAAGCAATCATTTGAACGGCCTGTTCTTGTTCATTATATTGCCGCTGTTTCTCATACAATGCCTCTCCTTCCATTGTGGCCGCCGCCGAAATGTATTTCTTTTGTTGATCATCAACCAATTCTTGGGATGTCGTATTTCCATGCGTTTTGATAATATCATCAACACCGGTTCCCACAATGCCCGAACCGGCTATATCTGTGATACAACTGGTTTCAATCTTAATTTTAGATAACTTGGCGTCAACAATTTGCTTATCATCCTCACCATTGGCACTATCATCACCATCACCATCACCATCATTACCGTCGCCACCATCACCCGCATCGGCACCTTCGGATAATTTCTTTTTGATAACAGATAATCTCGGCCTGATTTTTTCCTTGATACTATCCTCCTCTTTGGTCACAATGCGCAACCCTTCTTGCGCCACCAAAATGGTAATGTGTGCCGGTACACTGGTCACATCCAGGACAAAAACGCCGGCCACAGCTTCTGCCAATTCCTCGGCCAAATCTACA
>JAXFZX010000085.1:0-18880 GCA_034184445.1 Pseudomonadota bacterium
CAATTTTCAAATGCCCCGCAAAACCCGCCTGTCCACCGGCTACTACAAAATCACCAAATTCACAACTACCGGCAATTCCGACTTGCGATACCATCACACAACACCGACCAAGCTTAACATTGTGTGCCACCTGAACCAAGTTATCAATGCGCGACCCACTACCGATAACGGTATCACCCATTGCCCCCCGATCTACACAGGTAGAAGATCCTATTTCCACATCATCACCAATCATCACGCGCCCCAGTTGTGGCACTTTTTGGGGACCCTTTTCCGGCGACATAGCAAAACCGAAACCGTCTTGACCAATATGGCAACCAGGATAAATATAAACCTTGTTCCCCGCAATACAATGTGATACAGTAGCATTTGCCCCCACGGTGCAGAGAGAGCCCATTTGAACATCGTGTTCAATCACGGCATTGGGGCCCACCAGACACCCATCTCCCAATACGACATTGGGACCGATATAGGCGCCGGCTTCCACCCGACACCCCGTCCCTAGTTTTGCCGTCTGATCAACATAGGCTCTATCGGAAATCATGGCTTCAAAAACCCGCGGATAAAAGGCAGATGCCACCAACCCATACGACCGATGAGCATCCTTAGCAACCAAGGGAATACATCCTTGCGGCACACAATCTAAAAATTTTTCCGGCACAATAACCGCACCGGCTTTGGTTTTTTTTAAATCCTCGCGTGCCTTGGGAATAAAGGCCCATGAAATATCATTTTCCCCCGCTTCCGACAAACCGGCTACATCTGTGAAAACTTTATTTTTATCCGCATCTGCGGGCAAAGTCACTTCACCGACGGCTTCAATTTGCGCCAAGGAAAGTGAAGCAATTTTTTGAAAAAAGCGGGGATCTGCCATTATTTTTGTCCTTTCAATTGTGTTAAAGCCGTTTCAGGATTGGGATATTCAACCGGTTTAACCTTTTCATTTAATGCTTTGACAAAGCGATCCGTCAGATCATTTTTTTGTCCCGACCGAACTGTCATATCCTTATGCAAAACGACACCGGCACCGGCCTTACGAGATACTTCTTCCAAGACTTCCTCTACCTCGGCCTGAACCTTACTGGCTGCCATTTGGGATGCCGCTAAAACCTGTTGAACCTGACCCCGGTATTTTTGGTCCATTTGCATAGCTTTTTTTTGTAGAGCCAATGCTTTCTTTTTAAAATCTGTTTCGCTTAACTTTCCTTTTTGGGCGACCAAATCTTTTTCTTCTTGTTGTAATTGACCGGCCTCCAAGCCCAATTGAGCCTGAATCTTTTCTTCATACCCCCGTTGATTATCAATAATGGATTTATAGACGGTGGCTTCCCTTTGGACACGTTTAAAATCAATGACCATTGTTTTTGTTCCGCAACAACACCACTGACATGCCCCAAATGCCAACAAAGCCGATACCAAAGCCGTTCCGCCCAGCATCAAAATTTTTTTCCGACAACTGCAACCGCAGGCACATTCTTTTTCGTTTTTCATGTTAAAATCCTTTCCCAAAATTTAAACGAAATACTCTTTTTTTATCATAGTCTGTTTTTAATATCGGGTATGAAAAATCTAAATTAATCATGCCCATCGGCGATTGCCACAAGATACCCGTTCCAACCGCCAATCTTGTTTTATTTGAATAGATCATGGTATTTTTATTAAAGTTATCGGGTTTGCCAATCCAACCGGCATCCGAAAAGACTTTACCTTTTATACCCATTTCTTTCGGTAGCCCCACCGGAAACACCAATTCCGTTGTAGCCGTTGCATACCAAAGACCACCCAAGGCGTCATCGGTCTGCTTATCTCGGGCACCGACACCACCGTACTCAAATCCCCGTAAAGAGACATCGCCCAAGAAATACCTGTCATTAATACGAACCTGTTTGCCCGAAAGCCCCCAAATTCGCCCGGCATCACCCCGCACGGACAGGACAACATCTTCGGCAACAGAGAAGTATTGAATCCCCGTCACATTGACGCGGAAGAATTTAGAATCTCCACCAATTCCTGCCAAATCTGTACCGAGTGATGTATAATATCCCGTTGTAGGATTAATCCGGCTGTCACGCCGATCATAAATCAACTCTTGCCCCACCATAGACACCACATTTTTACCTTTTTGTTCTTTAATGTAAAGGGACGGATCATTATCCACATCATTGATATCATCTTGACGAAGGGTATATCTAGCCGTTTGGCGGAAATGATCGGTATAATCCCAACCAAATCGGATGGTGCCGCCTGTGGAATCATAGCTATATGAACTGGAATCACTATTATCTCGTGTGGTATGAAATAAATCCACACCGGCCGTTAAATTACGATCCATAAAATATGGATTTGTCAATCCCACCGTATATTGTGTTTCCTTTTGGGACAGCATTGCATTGATACCAAAAATATTTCCTGTTCCCAAAACATTTCGTTCCTGAATACCGGTTTCAAACATCATCCCGTCATAGGAGGACCAGCCAACCCCGACACTGAACGCACCGGTTGATTTTTCCGCCACATCCAAAACAGCATTAACTTTGGACGGATTCTTTGTATGTTCTGTTTTTAATTCAACACGACTAAAATAATCCAAATCTTCCACGCGTTGCTTGGATCGTCTTAATTTGGCCGAATTAAAAGCATCACCTTCTTTAATCCGAAATTCGCGCCGAATAACTTTATCCAACGTTCTGGAATTTCCGTTAATTTGTATTTTGTCAATATAGACCTTTTGTCCTTCGGCGATACGGAATAACACATTGACCGTTTTTGTTTTTTCATCTTTTTGGAACTGAGGTTCAACTGCCGCAAAAGCATAGCCTTGATTTTCCACCGCATCAGTTAATTCATCAACTGCGGTATCCACTTTGGAAATATCAAAAACTTCATTTTCCCTAAATTCAATCAAATCGGCTAATTTTTCTTTTTCTTTGTATTCCGGTAGAGATACCTTAACATCCGATTTACCAAAGCGATACCGATCTCCTTCTGAAACATCAATGGTAATCACAAAGCCGGACTTATCGGGCAATAATTCGGCAACGGCACTATTGACTTTGAAATCAACATATCCGTTTTGCATATAAAATCGGCGCAGCAATTCCTGATCATAGTTAAGCCTGTCCGGATCATATGTATCCGTTGATGTCAGGAATCGATACCACGCAGCCTCTTTCGTCATCATTTTATCTTGCAAGGTATCCACCGAGAAAGCATGATTTCCCGTGATATTGATTTTTTTAACTTCGGTGCGATTACCTTCATCAATTTCAAAGATAACATCTACCCGATTTTGATCTTTTTGAATAATTTTGGGTGTCACCGTTGCTGCATACCGACCATTTCGCTTATACACATCCACAAGCCTTGCTGCATCACTTTGTACTTTGCGCTTTGTATAAACGGTTCTGGGTTTTAACAAAACCTCTGTTTTCAAGACATCATCATCCAATTTATTATTGCCTTCAAAATAGATCTGATGCACAATGGGATTTTCTTCTACTTTAATCTGAGCCACCCCTTTATTTATGGCGATGTCCACATTTGAAAACAGACCCGTAGCAAACAAAGTTTTGGTTGCTCTATCTATTTCTGCTTCCGATACATCTTGCCCTTTTTCAAGGTTTAGATAGTTCATCACGGTTGCATCTTCTATCCGGCGAGTGCCTTCAATTTTAATATCTTTTAACACTTCGGCCATCGCCGGCGAGGCTAAAACCGAACACAGTAATAAACAGGTAAATTGTTTTCTCATTCCAACATCCTTTGTATAATACGAGGAATATCCAATAAAAAGGTATATCCCACCAACCCCATTAACATACTAAATCCAATCCACATTACCACATTTTGAACCCGTTCTGTTAGTGGCTTTCTGCGAACAGCCTCTACCAAATACAGGGCTAAATGTCCCCCGTCCAAAAGCGGTATCGGTAATAGGTTCATAAACCCAACCGCCACAGAAATCTGGGCCACAAAGATAAGCAAGGACAAAATCCCTCCTTGAAAAGCATCACCCGATGCCTCGGCAATACCCAAGGGCCCCCTCATTTCTCTGGGAGGACGGTGTTCTATCATCACCTGCCACAGATAGATTAAGGTATCTCGTGTCATCACCCATGCCTGATTGGCCGATACGGCAAAAGCTTCAAAAAAGCCGACTTCTTTTGTTTGAATTTTATCTTTTATTTCAAAACCGGAAGTCCTGACGCCAAGACGCGGATGATCCCCCTTTTCCATATAACGCGGGGTTCCTTTCATTTCCAAAAATTCCCCGTTTCTGTCCACCTGAATAATTAATTCCTTTCCGAACTCCGTCACCCGAATGATACGCTGCACATCGGAGAAATCCTCTATATCCTGACCGTTTATTTTGGCAATTCTGTCACCGGCCAACATACCGATTTCTTCGGCGACCGATCCTTTTTCCACCTCGGTAATAATGGCCGGCATAATCGTGACACCCGAAAAATAAATAATAAAGCCCAATGTAATAATGGAAAAAATATAGTTCGTTGCCGGTCCGGCAAAAATGATAGCCGCCCGTTTCCACAATTTTTGCGCCATAAAAGTATAGGGTCGCAATTTGGCCGGCACTTTATCCGCCGATGACTTAGCACTAGCCGCATCCATATCCCCCAACATTTTGACATATCCCCCCAAAGGGATCAGGCATATTTTCCAACGCGTTCCTTTTTTATCCGTCCGTCCCCACAGTTCTTTTCCAAAGCCGAGGGAAAACTCTTCAACCCTGACACCGCACCAACGGGCGACCATAAAGTGCCCGCCTTCATGCACGATAACCACCAACGACAACACCAGCACAAATGCAAAAATATAAAAGCAAGTTAAAACAAATGTTTCCATTTCAATTCATCCATCCATTATTGATAAAAAAGGCCACCACGCCGGCCGTTGCCACCGCCGCGAACAAAAGGCCATCCACTCGATCAAACAGTCCTCCGTGGCCGGGGATTAAATCACTAGAATCCTTTAAATTCAACTTGCGTTTAATGGCCGATTCAAAGAAATCCCCAACCTGAGATATGACGGCCAAGACCCCCGCCGATATAACCAATTTTCCTAAATAGTCTTCCGCCGGCAACAGATGGTAAGCCTTTAAATACAAGGCGAATACATACGCCACTGCCATAGCAAATAGGATAGCCCCCAATAGCCCGGACCATGTCTTTTTCGCACTTATTTTAGGGGCTAATTTAGGTCCGCCAACCGTTTTACCGACAACAAATCCGCCGATATCGGTTGCCCACACCACAAAAATAAGCCACAAGACAATTTCCCGACTGACATTTTCATTGATATAATAAATGTAGCCTAATGATAAAATCGGCAAACACACATACGGCACACCCAAGGCGAAGCGAAAATGTTTGGTTAAGCCATAGACCAAAACCGTTCCCAGCAAAATCAGCCATACACAAAACAAAGGATTCCCTTCGGTAATAAACGCAACGGAAATAGCCACAAATGCCATCAGTAATTGTGCAGCAGATCCTTTCTTTTGGAACATTTTACCCCATTCCCACGACAGGCCCACGCCCAGCAAAGCTAACAACATCGGATAAAGGGGAATATTATAATCTTCATAAACGACTTTGCCAAACCAAATAGGGGCTAATACCACCGGTGCCAGAACCAAAGCCGATAGAACACGAGATACCAGATTAGATTGCATTAACAAAAATCCTTTCATATCAATTTTAGATACTATTGCAGATTTTTCCCCCGCTGTCAAGTGGTATTGTCGGAAAGTCGCATTAAAAAACAATTGCCATATCAATTTATTTTTGCTAAGATGAGGGTATGAAAATAAAAACTGAAAGCTTATGCCCGATTTGCTTGGAAACAATTCCGGCAGTTAAAATTAAAAAAGGACAGGATATTTTCTTGGAAAAAGAATGCCCCGTGCATGGTCATTTTACAACCCCCATTGCCAAAGATGCCAAACGATTTTTAGATAAAACTTTTGATGTAAAGGGTAAAGAATTTCACCCTGTTTGTCAATTTAATGGTAAATGCGGTCGGGATTGCGGTTGGTGCGATCAGCATCGCCAACACATCTGCACCGGCTTAATTGAAATCACAGACAGTTGTAATATGGCTTGCCCGATTTGCTACTTTGGAAACAAGTCGGCGCATCATATTTCGGTTAGTGAATTTAAAAATCGTTTAGATACCCTATTAAAGGTTGAACAAGGTCATTTGGATGTCTTACAAATTTCCGGTGGTGAATGCCTGATTCATCCTGAATTTTTGGAAATGTTGGATATTGCTTTAAAGACTGATATCGGGCGCATTCTCATCAATACAAATGGGTTGGAATTACTGACAAATGATAAGATTTTTAAAGCAATTCAAAAACACAAAGATCGGGTGGAAATCTATTTGCAATTTGATGGTTTTGATGATAAGGTTTATCAGGTTTTACGTGGTCGCAAATTATTAAAAGAAAAAACAGAAATGATCAAAAAATTGAACGATAATGAGATTAAAATTTGCTTGGCCGTGACGGTTTATCAAGAAAATTTGAAAGAAATTCCCAAAATTTTGGATTTATCCATTCATACAAAACATATCTCGGGTATTACTTTTCAAAGGCTCACAAAAGTCGGAAGTGCTTTGTCCGCACAAGTGCCATCCGTTTTACAAGAAGATATTTTATTAGCAATCACCGATAGTGGTTATATGGGATATAAAGATATGATACCGCTTCCCTGTTCACATGAAAATTGCACCAGTTTGGGCTTTTTGTTTTGTCAAGGCGATAAAGTCTATTCTTTGGGTGATTATGTTGATTTTACAAAGTGCAAGGGGCAAATATCCAACCGTATTGCGTTTGATAAAACGATTTTGGATTATATGAAAAAGAATGTCTGTAAATGCTTCGTTGGCAAAATGTTGGGCAGTTCTTTCATGTTGGAAAAATTACAGGATTTTGCTAAAGGGGACGGTTCCTGCCATAAAGATATGAAAATCATACGAATTGTTGTTAAAAACTTCATGGATGCCGATACATTTGATTGGGAACGCGCCAAAAAATGTTGCACGGGTGTTTCGGTCGGCAATGGTAAAGTTATCCCGTTTTGTATTCACAATGCATTGAAAGGAAAAATCAAATGGTGAAAAATGAATTAGAACAAAAATTAGAAGAAGGTGTTATTAGCCAGAAAGAGTATGATTACCTGATACAAAATAGAACTTCTGGTTTGCCAAGCTATTATAAATCAGCACAATTTATCTTATTTTTAGTGTTGGTTCCTGTTTTGCAAGCAATTCTGTTTCGGGTATCTGTGCGGCTATTTATGGGATATGGTTCAGGAGGTTATCTTTTAGGAAATGTTGGAGTTCAAATTATTTTAGCTGGTATCTTTTTCTTGGTTTATAAATTTACGAAAAAAGCTCCACTTAAAATGGCGGCATGGGTTTGGATGATCATCACGTTAGGCTCCATGCTGAATAGTCTCCTTTTTTCAATGTACATTTTTTAGGAGGTAATCTATGAAGAATCAAGAAAAGTTAGAATCTTTGTTAGAAAAAGGGATTATTACGCAGGAAGAATTCGACCATTTACAAAGGCAAAGAAATGGAGAAGAACCATCAGTAGCTAAAAATATCCTTTCTTTTATCCTAACAATTTTTGCGATTGGGGCCGTTTTATTTGGTACATGTATCATGAACCTTGCTATTGTTGATGGTATGCGGTCAGACGCGTTAACGGGTGTATTAATGATTGCTTGGCCCTTATTTCCGGTCGTTTTATTTTGTTGGATCGCGCACAAAACAAAGAACGCTGGCATGAAGTGGGCTGTAATTTTCTTGGCTGTTGGAGCATTATTTGTTGCAGCTACGATGATGGGGTAAATAAATGCTTCCCTATACTTTTTTTGAATTAATGGGAATTTTGGTTGCAGGGCTTGTGGCTTGGCAACTGAAAATGCCAAAAATAAAAAGCAAGCATAAACAAGATGTTTATATCTGTGGTATCTTAGGTATGTTAATTGGAATGAAACTGCCTGTTCTGCTCAGTTACGGTTTCTCATCAGATTTTATTTTTAATGGGAAAAGTTATATGGGTGGTGTATTGGGAGCCTTTTTAGGGATTAACCTATACAAACTTTTCACTCATCAAACACAATCATCTTTTGGGGGACGTTTTGTTATTCCTTTATCCATAGCAGTCGGCTTTGGTAAAATCGGTTGCTATTTTAACGGTTGCTGTGGCGGACATTTTATAATTCCGATTCAATTAGTGGAAAGTGCTTTTCAGTTTTTAATGGCTGGCCTGTTATACCTGTTTTATAAAAGAACAAACAGGATTGATTTACTGTTTCGCATTTATCTTTTATCTTATTTAATTATGCGTTTTATTGTGGAATTTATCCGAATAGAGCCAAGAATGATCGGACCATTTACAATTTACCATATTTTGGCTATGATTTTTATTCCGATTTTAGTTGTTATTTTATGGAGGCGCCACCATGCTTAATCACATTTTAAAAACAGCCAATTTATCCATCAATCCGATACTTTTCTTAATTGGATTAGGATTAATTTATTTTACGGGTATTCTTTTACTAATTGCTGTGGCTTTAAAATTTTGGGAACATGCCAAACATCGTCAAAAATTAGATAAAGAAACAAAACATTTCTTTTCTACCCGTGAAATGACAATTTGTGTTTTATTGCAATTTCCTTTTTGGCTTAATTCAATCGGACAATTTAAAATACATGATATCATAACGCAGTATATCTTTTTTGGTGTTGGTACTATTATGGTTTTATTTGCCATCATTTGGCATATATGGGCAAAAATCAATATCGGTTTTATGTGGTCTGATGATATTGAGATAAAAAAGAATCATACCTTAATCACAAATGGTGCCTACGCTATTGCCAGACACCCCATGTATGCTTCTCTTTTAATGTGGTGCTGGGGTGCCAGTTTTATGATGTTTAACTGGGCCACATTATTGGCAGTAAGTTTTCTTTTTCTTCCTCTCATGATTGAACGCACCAAAGATGAAGAAAAAAATCTGCTTCAAAAGAACAAAGACTATCAACTCTATCAACGAAATGTGAGGATGTTAGTACCAACAACCGCAGGAGCAGTTTCAGTTATTATCCGTATTATTTTATTGGCTTTACTGTTTTATTTTGTTTGGACGGATAGCATTACCATTCCGGTTTTGTGCTTGTTGGTGGGGCTTCATTTATATTTTGGATATTCTTTTTTGCCGGAAAAAGTGGCTTTTTCATATCGTTCTAAATCAGGGATGATTGGCGTTATCGGGTTGTTAAGTTTTATTTGGCATCCTTTAATTTATCTTTATTATGTGATTATGGGGATGTGTTTATACGGTCTAAAATGGAATTGTCCCTGCATGTTGGTCTATGAAAAGTACCATATGTGCCCATGCTTTGTTTTATTAAAAAAATGCATTCGGAAAAAATAACCCCAAGGTAATCCCGACTGGCAATTCATGGAAAATTATATCAAATTTTTACTTTATAACGACCTATTACAAAAACACCACCGACAAACGGTGGTGTTTTCCTAAATGGTCGGAATGAATGCACAAATTACGAAGTTTTTTTATTTGACTTCTGTTCTAGAAACAGATACACTTAATTTAGAAACCGATAATTAAAATTAAAGGGAGTTTATATGACAAGACAAGAGTTACAAGAAAGAATTTATGGTGATTACTACAAATCCGAAGAAGAAAGAAACGCCTTTATTAGAGATTATATCAGGAGCTACAAGACGCGACAGTTAAATATATCTCAAAAACAAAAAGAAAGGATATCTAAAATTGTTGATGGTGTATTTAAAAAGGTTCGTCGTGATCAAATGAAAAGAAATACAATGAGGGTCCTTGCTATGGACAGAGCATTGCATACGAGAGTGAGTATCTAATTTTCTGGGACAGTGGTTTTGGGCTCCCAGAGGACGAGTATTGAAAACAAAGGAAATTTTTCTTTAAAAATTCGTAAATCTAGAAAAATGGCCAATTTTAGCAGTTGGACATTCGAACTCTTATTAACGCTTGTTAAATAAAGAAAAAAGCACCATTTCTGATGCTTTGTGTTTATTGGTCGAGCACACCACCACTAAATCAGGAAAAAGATACCATTTTTTAATGGTGTCAGAAAAATTGTATTTTAAGAGATTTGACCATGTGGACACGTTTTTACTACCATTCCGGACACCCACTCTTTTGTCGCGAACTTCAAAGGTAACATATTGATTTTTATATAATTAAATCAGGTCGCTATAAGGTAAAGACTTAATATAATTTTCCATGAACTGCCAATCAATGGTGCCTTTGGAATTAGTAGGAAGTTTTATAGTTAAATCAGAAATCACATTACTATAAACGGCTCGTCCATATGCAAAACGAAATTTTTCATGATTTATCAGTGTAGTAATGAATAATGCTATATACTTATTCATTGAGAATTTAGGTGTTAGAATATTTACGCGCCCATGACTAACAGCAAAGAAGGGGTGCTCTTGATAGAAAGCATTACAAAACATATCAACAGTAATTTTATTAGAATCAAAAACAACTGCCTTTCCATCTCCTTCAGAATCAATTAACCCCACGCAACCATTATTTGTCTCACCAGAAGATATTAACGGAACATTGCCAACAGCACAATTATCGACTTTCAAATCACCCTTTGACAATTCTATATCAAACAAATCCGAAATCTTAAAATCTGTCCAATCTGACACATCTAAAGAATTCGGTTTTGTTTTTATTTTCGTTATAGTTTTTTTCTCTACCTTTTTATATTTTTCTTTAATAAAATCTTCCATAAATTGCCAATCAAGCTCGCCCTTTTGGTTAATAGGGAGTTTTATTTCTGTCTCAGCTAAATGTGTTTTCCATTTTCTTCCAAAAGAATATTTTGGACGCTCCAAATCTATTACAGTAACTAAGAAAAGCCCAATATATTCATTTAGATGGTCATTGTACCCAACACCTACGTCTGCTGTTGCGATAAAATCCCTATCCATATAATTTGAATAACCGACCGAACCTTGACCATTACATATAAAAACAATACTATTACCTTTACTAATGAGACTGTCATCGTATCCGCATTCGAACATGACGCCATTCTCGTCTTTTTTAGCACCAACATAGAAATATCCAGTCCCATCCGGCAAATCTGCATGAGATTTATTTTTTCCATTTTCTAACCTAAATAAATCTGAAATGCGAAACTTCTTCCATGAGGTTGTATCTATCATATTAAATCCCCGCTTTTACTTTGTATGCCAAAAAGCATTTGATACTTTTTTCAAAGTCTATCTCGGTTAATTTTGAATAATCTGTTTCCATATATGCCTCACAAAGCCATTCATCATTATAAGACACTTGTTTTTTAGCAGAAAGCCCTGGCTTTTCTAATCGATTCTCATATAAGGACAGCCATTCTTTTTCAATGTTTGACCATTTATTTTTAATATCTACTCGTCCCAAATTCTTCTTTTTAACAAAACCATCTTCTTTATAATAACCAAAAAATGTTTCAAAATTATCCGGATGTGGTTTATTTAGATTGAATACCATACAACACGCGTTAGCACTCGCACCTGGGTGAAACATATCCGGAGGAAGAGTAAAAACAGCTTCTAATGTATTATTTTCGAGAATCTTCCGTTTTTGTTCCTCTATTTCTGTTGAATTACCAATAGCACATGCCAAGGGCAATAAACATAAGAGTTTTCCATTTTTAACTGTTTCTGCAATATAATTAACAAAACAAAAACCTTTTGTTGGATCCTCTTTAATATCTTTCTTCCAATTTTTACTGATTTCCTTAGAAACATTAACTGGTTTTGCATTATAAGGGGGATTCATTAAAACCACATTGATTCCTGCTGCTTTTATCCAATCAGCTTTATCAAAACAACTAGCCTTTATTATGTTTGAATTTCCATCGCCATGAATCAACATATTTGTAGTAGATAAGCCAAAGGCCTTTTCTTCAGATTCTATTCCCCATATTTGACGATCTTTGACTTTGTTTTCTTCCTCTTTCGTCCTGCAATTTTTAATGGCTGCCGCCATTGCTTGAACTAAGAAAGATCCCGAACCACAAGTGGGATCCAATACTACAGAATTTCTATCAATCCTAGCAACTTTGCACATAAAATGAACAATATGATCTGGGGTGTAGGCTTGATTTTTATCTTTTTTACCAACATACTTGTTGAATGTTGTAAAAAACAGGTTCAAAAGATCTTGCCCATCATTTGTTTTATCATTTATAAAAGGATTAATCTTTGTTCTGATAAAATCAAGAATTTCTACAAAATTTTGAGGAGTTAAATTAGTTACTTTTTGATTGGTCAGAACATTTTTATATAAAATATCCAACTTTTCTTTTCTAACCGCCGAACTATCAGCTTTCAGTAAATTTTTCAAAACTCCTTCAATACCGGCAATAATTTGAGTACTGGTCATTCTTTGATCATACATAAAATTATTTTTTAAAGCTAACAAACAAGTACCAACAAATTGACTCCTCAAATCTTCATCAATATCATTTCTGTGTAACAACTCATTTAGTTTATAAGTTGCCATCATCACTTTTTCTTTGTCATTTATTTTTTCTTCTGCAAATAAATCAATGTATTCTGCAAACGATTTTAGTATAACCTCGTTTGGTAAAAAGGTTTCATTTTTCCAAACCTTTATTTTATTGTTTTTTGTGTTTGCTAAAATTCCAACAACATTATTTTTTGTAAGCTCTTTTTCTAATTTTATATAATCAAAAAGCTGTTGTTCATCTTTTTCTGTAAAACTTTGTTTTGTTTCGACCAACACAGAAATCGTTCCATGGACAAATCTCAAATCTAAAAATTTATGACCTTTAATCGGCCGACTAAGAGCCTGTTGATAGCTAAACTCTTGGTTTTCCACATTAGAAACAAGGTATTTCCTACCAATTCTTTCTATAATATCAATGCGTTCCATGAATTTTTCCCTTTCTTCACCTCACAATTAAACACAAAATTTAACAATTTTGCAAGACCTTTGGGAAAAATTTTAGATATTTTTGGTTACTTTCTGGTTAATCTCTTCAAATTCTTCTTCTTTTTCTTCTCTTCGTTCTAATGGAATTTGTTGCAAAACGCGATTTTGACATACAAGACCACGTTCTTTTAATTTTAAGTATCTTAACAAATCCGGCATGATAATTTTAACGAGTTTTTCGGCTTGAGTCATATTGTTCTCCTTTCTGTATAGACACTTTTTACAATAACGCTTGAAAAAATATAAAAGTCAAGTTTAATCACCATGTGGACAGTATATGTTGTTGATTTTTAATAATAAAAAACACGTGGTCAGTATCCTCAGTATGCCCCACCACTCTTGCAGTCGCGGAAAACAACATAAATTTTTATGGCAATTAAATAAAATCAATGTGTTAAGACCACGTGGCGCGTGAAAACTGTCCATATGGTCAACTTTCAAATTTATATTTAAAGAGCGTTTTTACGAAAAAATTTCTCAAAAGTGACCTCATGGTCATAAAATTTTTAATATAGTGAAATTACTTTAACGACAATACTTTTCTTGCAGACAACAAAAAAACGGATGCTCAAAAGTATCCGTTTCCTGATTGTTATGTAAATGGTCGGAACGACTGGATTTGAACCAGCGACCCCTACGTCCCGAACGTAGTGCTCTACCAGGCTGAGCCACGTTCCGATTTATTGGTTTTTATACACTATTTTTCCGTGCATGTCAAGCACTTTATGTATTGAATAGAATTAAAATGTGTCCAATGACGGTAATAAATGTCCTTCTGATGCTAAAAAAACAGTTTATATCTCGTTTTGGATCAGGATATCTTGCAGTGCACGAGCTGATTGTTGAAGACTTTTAATTTCTGCTGCATTTAATTGAATAGGCACATGTGTTTCTATGCCGCTTTTGCCGACAATAGCCGGCATACTGAGGGCTATGTTATTAATTCCATATTCACCGTGCATCATTGCTGAAACGGATAAGATAGATTTTTCATCACGGATAATAGCTTCACAGATGCGTTTAACGGCCATAGCAATCCCGAAATAAGTTGCTCGTTTTTTAGCAATAATTTCATAAGCACTATTTTTAACATCCGCAGAAATCTTTTGCATTGCCTCTTCATGGTTGAAATAACCACGCATCTCACAAAAACGGTGCAAAGGAATCCCCGATACATTAGCACTAGACCAAGCGGCTATTTCGGTATCACCGTGTTCCCCGATGATAAAGGCATGGATACTTCGTGAATCAACATTTAAGTGGTTTCCCAATTCATATTTTAATCGTGCTGTATCCAAAACGGTTCCCGATCCCAAGACTTTATGCTCCGGCAATCCCGATAGTTTAAGGGCCACAGTGGTTAAGATATCCACGGGATTAGCAACAATCAACAATATGCCATTATAGTTCCTTTTTCTTATTTCCGGCAAAATGGTTTTAAAAATAGCGATATTTTTATGAACCAAATCCAAACGAGATTCCCCCGGTTTTTGGTTAGCTCCGGCCGTAATAACAATTAATGAGGCTTGGCGAATATCATCATAGTCACCAGCATAAACCTTAATCGGTTTAGCAAAGGGAATACCGTGGCTAATATCTAAGGCCTCTCCTTCGGCCTTGGCACGATCTGAATCAATCAAAACCATTTCGGAAAAAAGCCCCGACTGCATCAAGCTAAATGCACAAGCCGCCCCAACAAAGCCACAGCCGATAATGGCTATTTTATGAACGTGGGGACAATTCATACAATCTTTTTCCATATAAATTCCTTTCATTAATTTACAATTAGTATATATCTAATTTAGCGAAAAATCAAGACGGATTTGACTTTTGATTTTAAGAATTATGCTTGCATTTCAAAAAAAATTGAGTAAAATGAAACAGGAGGTTAAAAAATGAAAGCACCGATTTTAAAAGCGGTTTCTATGCCGCAAAAACTTTTTTGGGCACCGATAAAACCAGCTTTAGTAAATATTGCGGTGCAGATGGCTTTTATCGTTATTTTGGCGGGGGCGTTTAGGGAACGATTGAACCCTCAAATTTTTATATTCACCATCGCTTTTGTGCATGTCATTTTAATCTTTTTAGGCATAAAAGAGCCCCATTTGTCCGGAGTTCTAACTGCTTGGGGGCAGATGCGACAGTTTTGGGATAAAGAAGGAAATTTAAAAGCCGGCCGAATAGATACCAAGATGTCCCCCGATGGGGAAGGAATTCTAATCAACGGACATCGTGTTCGTGTTCTACAATTGTCGGAAAATGTTGATTTCAACTCAGATTGGCGCAGGTGGCTGCTTTCCATGGCACGATACCCTGTGACAGTTCGTGTATGGCAGTCCAATCGCGATACTCCCAAAATCATCTTATCATCTAAGGAAAACGATACCTATCGTTTGCGAGAAGCAATTGGTGATACGCAAGGACTCTTGCAAACCTTAAATCCCCAAGAATTATCCGTGACGGAAACGGCCCATATTTGGAATGACCTATTGTCTGGCGGAATTAGATATTTAAAGACAGGGACACTGACACAACAAAATGGCAGAGAGTATAGGGCCTGTATCAATATTCAAAGCTGGGGAGATTTTTCGGATTCAAACATGATTCGAGATTTGTTGACCTTAGGAGATGGTATCAGCATTCACCATTGGTTTCGGGCACTTTCCTCGGCACGGGTTAACCCTTTGTTAATTCAACAACGGAAAATGGCCTATCTTTCCACTTTTTCACAAAATGTGTATAATCAATATACCATGGCTTTAGAAGCTATTGATGCCCAAACCGGTACCTCGCAAGTCGCCGTAGATTATGCTCTGTCTATTTGGGTGCGCACTTTTACGGAAACGGAATTGGAAACTGTCATAGAAAAAGTGCGGGCCGTTTTGCAAAACTATGGGGTAAAGGCTATTCGGGAAAAAAAGATGCTTAAAGCATGCTTTTTAACACAATTTTCCGATGTTGTTTCTATTCCCAGACGTTTTCTTATGCTGTCGGATAATGTGGCATCCGAATTAAGTTTTACCCCATATGAGAAGACCTTTATAAGCGGAGAGTTTTGATTTTTAGAATTATGCTTGCATTCCCAAAAAAAATGAGTAAAATGAAATGAGAGGTTAAAAAATGAGAGAACCAATCTTAAAATCAGTTGCTATGCCACCGCGCTTGTTTTGGGCACCGATGTATATGGGGTGCATGAATTTTATTGTGCAGATGGGAATTATGGTCATTTTAATGGGGGCTTTTCCGGGGGAAGTTAATCCACTAGTCTTTATTTTTACTTTTTTGGTGGTGCATATTATTTTGGTGGTTTATGGGATCAAGGAACCGCATATGTCTAAGATTTTCCAATCACGGGGACCATTTTTAATGCCCTCTAAAAATGTATATTACAGTCGGGGCAATAAATTAGCATCTTAAAAAATGAGGATAAAATGAATTCGGTAAGCATCGGACTTTTTGATATGATTTTAAATACCGCCACGGATTGGGCGACCTTTTTGTGGATTATGTGCATTGTTGGTGCCATGATTATAGCGTTCACTTTTGTGACACGACTCAGCGATAAAATCTTACCAAAACCAAAGGAAACGCGTGTGGCGGACTTTTTGCCTTTTAACCGATTAGACGAAGATGGGGCGACAATACATCTGCGCAACAACAGTATGTGTCGTGTGATAGAGGTAGAAGGAGCAGATACCACCCTTGTTTTGCCAGAGGAACGCGAAGCCTATGCCGCCGCACGTAAACAATGGATTGATTCTATGGCGGAATTAGAAATTATATCCCGTGTGATTACGGTTCGGGAAATGGTGCCTCTGCATGAAGAAGAAGCCTTTAAAAAAGAGCCTCTGTTAAAAACAATTTCCACAAGATGGTTGGATAGTTTGCACCGCATTTTTAAAAACAGGCATTATATTGTTTTGTCCATTAACGACCGAAAAAATGCCATGAAGGATTTAGATCAAGCCACTAGTGCTACCTTAACCATTTTGGATATGTATCATCCGGTTTTAATTTCCGAAAAAACGCCCGATCGGCATCCCGATAAGAGTCCCTTTTGGTTGTTTGCACGATTGCTGAACCCATTGTCGCGTCCCAAGCCCGTCATTCATGGAGAAAACGGGGAGTTTTTAAATGACTTGTTGACGGCGGATTATATCCACTTTACAAAAGACCAAGGTATTATTCGGTTCTTTTCGGGTGATCGGGAAAAAATGGGTATTGTGATGGGGATCCGAAAACCTGGTGATTTTATGGATGAACAAATGATCGCCGACATTATGTCTATTGATTGTGAATTGACGATTTTACATAACATCAAGTCCATTAAACCGGTGAAAGCAAACGCCTTATTGATTCAACAACGGAAAATGGCCTATTTTACTACCTTTTCACAAAATGTGTATAATCAATATACAACGGCACTGGAATGGATGGATCAATCCGATGCCGATGGCCAAAGTTTAAGTGAATATTCCATGTCTGTTTTTATCTTTGGCGATTCCAAGGAAGAATTAAAGTTTGGTCAGGAAGAAGTTGAAAAAATTTGCCGTCTTCACAATGTGACACCGGTCAGAGACGGCTGGGCTGCACAAGCGGTCTTTTTTGCTCAATTGCCGACCTATGATATTTACCCCAGAACTTTTATTTACTTGTCGCGTGTCATTGCCTGTGCTATATGTGTAGATCGGGTGGCGGAGGGCCGCCAAAAATCGGACTGGGGTCCGGTGCCACTATCGTATTTCAGAACCGTTATCGGCACGCCCTATGCGTTTCAATTCCATGTGTCGGAAGATGCCTATGCGGTGGCTCATACAGCTCTGATTGGTCCCACAGGACAAGGGAAAACAACCTTCTTTTCATTTATGGCAGGACAGGCGCAACGTATTCCCGATTTAAATGTGTATTTCTTTGACCGCAATAACGGTGCGAAAATTTTTGCATTGATGCAAGGGGCCCCTTATGTGCGGTTTGACGGTGGGGAAGATTCGGTTTCCTTAAATCCATTTGCGATTCCGGATACTTCGGATAATCGTGCGTTTTTAAGAACATGGCTTCGCGATATCACGGGCGGAACGGATGCCATATCGGAACAGGAAATAGCACGAGCCGTGACAACCTCATTTGAATACTTGCGTCCACAGGAAAGACTTCTTAAAAACCTGTATAAAAGTTGTTTTTCAAACGGCGGATATATGCGTAGAGAACTTCTTCGGTGGATTGATGATGAGCAATATGGGCGTATTTTTAACTCATTAGACGATAATTTGGAATTGGATAGTCGGTATATGGGATTTGACTTTACCACCATCTTCCAAGACGGTGTGTTATCACCGGCGGTTGTCAGTTATGTGATGCATCGGATTCACACCTTGGCGACCCAGAAAGGAACGCCCACGATGATTATGATTGATGAAACCGCACCGATGCTTGAACACGAAATGTTTAAAGAAAGTTTTATCGTGGGACTTCGTGAAGGGCGGAAAAAACGGCAGGCCTTCTTATGCGCGTTCCAGCAACCGAAGTTTTTGGATGATCATGGTCTTGGGGATGTCATCCGCGGCCAATGCCAGACGGTGGTCTTTTTCCGCAATCCGCAGGCGAATCCGGGGGACTATGCCTCATGGAATTTATCCCCCAGAGAAATGAACTTTATTATGGGTAAAGAATTTACCGATCATAAATATGCCATTTTGGTCAGTCGTCCTGCTATCCATGAATCTGTGATTTTGGATGTGGATTTATCGGGTCTTGGCCCCTATTTAAAAGTTTATTCATCCGGTAATAAAAATGTGATTTTGGCTGAGCAG
>JAXFZX010000086.1:0-12427 GCA_034184445.1 Pseudomonadota bacterium
CCCGGAATAGCCAGTTCAAGTGCGGCCAATAAAACTCCAACCGTAAGCCACCATAAATATATAGGCATAATTTCTGTCCTCCTATTTCTTCTTATGTTCTGTGGGTTTTAGGATTTCTTTGGCAACTTCGGCAATACCGGCCAAAGATCCCGCTACATTCGCGGTATCCATCGGCAACATCAACAATTTTTGGTTAGATGAAGTTGCAATCCCTTTAAGGGCTTCAATATATTTTTGCCCCAAAAAGTAGTTGAGGGCATTCATATTTCCTTTGGCAATGGCCTCAGAAACCATTTTGGTGGCGTTGGCCTCGGCTTCGGCCGCACGTTCACGGGCTTCGGCTTCCAAAAAGGCCGCCATTTTCTTACCTTCGGCATCTAAAATAGCCGATTGTTTTTCCCCTTCGGCGCGTAAAATTTCGGCTTGACGCACCCCTTCCGCATCCAAAATGGTTGCCCGCTTTTCACGCTCGGCCTTCATTTGTCTGGCCATCGCATCCACCAAATCCCGTGGCGGTGTAATATCCCGAATCTCAACGCGTGTCACTTTGACACCCCAAGGAACGGTTGCTTCATCCACAACAGATAATAATTTATGGTTAATCATATCCCGTTGGGACAAAAGTTCATCAATTTCCATACTACCGATCACGGTCCGGATGTTCGTCATGATTAGGTTTAAAATAGCCAAGTGTAAATCCCGTACCTGATAAGCGGCGTTCACGGAATCTTGAATTTGGAAAAACAAAACACCGTCCACACGCACCATGGCGTTATCTTTGGTAATGGCCTCTTGGGACGGAACATCCAAAACCTGTTCCATCATGTTGAGTTTTGCACCGATGGAATCAAAAAACGGCACCATTACATGAAAACCAGGTTTGAATATACCGATGAAACGTCCCATCCGTTCAACGGTGTATTCATATCCTTGGCGAACAATGACAAAACATTTAAATAGGGCAACCACGGCCAAAACGACCAAGGCAAATCCCAAAAAAGCTAAAAATTGTGACATAAGCATTCCTTTCTGTTAGAGTAAGTTAAAAATAACAAGAATCATACTAAAATAAAAGAATGGGAAATGCAAGGGGTATTTTTAAAATTTATTTGGCAAAATAATTATCCGGTTTTTCAAAGGGATCTGATGGCGACAAAGCCTCATCCCAAACTTTGATTTTTATTATTTTAACTCCCCAAGGGGCCGTGGCTTCATCCAGAACTTCCCTTAACTTATAGCAAATGGATTCTTGTTGGGCCAAAAACTCTTTTTTTGTTTTTTCAGAAACCTGTGTCCTGATATTTACCTCAATCAAATGCAAAAGTGCCTGATATAAATCCCTCACCTGATAAGTAGCCAGAACCGAATCTTGAATTTGAAAAAGCATGGTCCCCTTGATATGAAGAACGACTTCATCTTTTGTCAAAACATCAACAACAGGCAAATTAAGGGTTTGTTCTTTCATATTCACTTTGGAACCTACCATATCCAAGAATGGCGTAATAATATGAAATCCCGGTGCTAGAACATACATAAATTTCCCCAATCGCTCCACTGTGTACTCATACCCTTCGGGCACGACGATAAACGCGTATTTTATGACAAAGACAAGAAATATCAGAAGAGCTATACCAAAAAACATCTTTAAGTATCCTTTCTTATTACGGGTTATTATAATCCATGCGTGGAGGCAAGTGTCTGAGCCTGACCAAATACGGTTTTAAAAGTTTATCACGGCTTAAAATATGTCCCAAAAGCCATAAGCTTAAAAAATCGGCAGTTTTGACGGCCAATTCTTGTTTTATCGCTAAAGTCGGGGCGGTTTCATATTGCTGGCGGAACTCAGAAATATTTTTAATGAATGTCCGATGCGCCTGCATATGTGCTTGCATATCGGGAAATTGAATGCGTTCCATAATGTCTTCTTCATGGGAAAAATGGTTGCGCACATAGTCATAGCAGGCATTAAAGACATTTTCCATTGCTTCAAAATCACCTATTTTGGCGGCACCCAAAGAAAAATTAACGACTTTTAAAAATTCCTGATGCTCTTGATCCAAGGGCAGGTAATTCAAACTCATCTGTTCGCGCCATGCCACAATTGCCATTTTCCCCTCCTTTTACCTCTATACATTAAACAAAAAGTGAACGACATCGCCGTCTTGCATAATATAGGCTTTTCCTTCTTGCCGAAGTTTTCCGTTTTCGCGCGCCCCACTTTCTCCGTGATAGGCTATATAATCCGCATAAGATACAACTTCTGCCCGAATAAAACCTTTTTCAAAATCGGTATGAATGATGCCGGCAGCGGCGGGTGCCAAACATCCTTTCTTCATTGTCCAAGCGTGGGATTCTTTGGGGCCACTGGTGAAAAATGTTTGAAGCCCCAATAAATCATATCCGGCCTTGATAATACGGCTGAGCCCCGTTTCTTGTAAGCCTAAGGCGGATAAAAACTCCCGTTGTTCATCGGGGTTCGTTAATTGGGCCACTTCGGCCTCTATCGCCGCAGAAATCACAACAGCCTTGTTGCCTTGGGTGGCGGCCATATCAAAAACACGGCGACTGTATTCATTGCCTGTCGCAGCGGAAGCTTCCTCTACATTACAGACATAAAGAACTGGCTTTCCCGTCAACAAATACATTCCGTCAAATAATTTTTGTGCATCGGCATCTGTCGGACGCGCCGTGCGGGCAGGGTGCCCGTTTTGTAAAGCATCCAAAGCCGGTTTCATTACGGTCATCAATAATTTGGATTCTTTATCTCCGGCTTGCGCTTTTTTTTGAACGCCGACAATTCTTTTTTCAAGACTGTCCAAATCGGCCAACATTAATTCCGTTTCCACCGTTTCGGCATCCCGTATCGGATCAACCGAGCCTTCCACATGTACAACATCCGAATCATCAAAGCACCGAAGCACATGAATAATTGCATCAACTTCACGAATATTGGCTAAAAATTGGTTGCCCAGGCCTTCCCCGCGGGAAGCCCCCTTAACAAGACCCGCAATATCCACAAACTCTAACTGTGTCGGCACAATTTTTTCCGCCCGATCAATCTGTTGCAATTCATTCAGTCTGCTATCCGGCACAGCAACGCGGCCGACATTTGGCTCTATCGTGCAGAACGGATAGTTCGCTGCCTGCGCATTTACGGTGGCCGTTAAGGCGTTAAATAAAGTTGATTTCCCGACATTTGGAAGTCCCACTATACCACAATTAAATCCCATAGAATATCCTTTAAAAAATGTTTTCTCTTATTATGAAAGAAACCAATCGTAAAGTCAACTTTTTTTTAATCTAGCATCGGCATTTTTTATGTGGAATTTTAATTGATGGCCATCCGTTTCTTTTTTATATGACATGACCCGTCATGGGGTTAAAGCGTAAAATCATGGTCTTCCATTCACCGTAATGATCGGCATATTTTCGGGATAAAATTTTAAAAGGTGATTCTTCTTCCTTTTTATCGCAAATAAGAATGGCACGTCTGGCACTTTCGGCAACGGATACACGCACGGGATCAGAGGGCATATTTAAAATTTTGACATCTCGCACAGTTCCATCCTTATTAACCCAAGCCCGAATTTCAATAATCATATTTTCTATTCCCTCTTTTCCGGCATCAACATTCCAACACTTAGATAGTTGTCCTGCAATTAGGTCACGCTCGGAAACGGTCAAAATTTGGGAAAGAGAACCGTCTGTCCCCCCCTCTATCCCATCGGAAACACGCATTTCTTCCGGTTCGGGGATAGTGGAAATAGGTGCTTTTTGGCGCACTTTTTCAACAGAAGCCAATAAACTTTTTAAATCGGCACCAGTTTGTTTTTTGGGCGGTGTTGTTGACTTAGGTTTTGATTTTTCTGCCGGTTTTTGTTTCGGTTTTATAGCTGTTTTGGGCTTTTCCACCACAGAGGCGGCGTTAGGAACGGGCAGCTCGGAAATCGGTTTGGGTTTGGGGGGATCGGCCGGTTTAGGGGCAACCTGTTTGGTGGGGAGGGGTTTAGGCAATACCTTGGATTCGGCTTTCTTTTTTTGTAGAGGTTTGACTTTTGGCGGTAAGTTTGTCTTGTCTGCAATTTGAATTTTTGTTAAATCAACCATTAAAATAGCCGGTGGCGGTGCCTTATCAAACTGAGCAAAGGAAAATTCCATTGTCATCAGGGTGAGCACAGCCCCATGTAAAATTGCCGATGAAATGAACGCCTTTTTGGACACCTATTTTTTCCCCGTTTTCATCACTTGCGCATCTGTTTTTAATCCCACTTGTGTGAAGCCTGCTGCGCGAAGAAGTGCCATGACCTCTATCACCGAGCCGTAAGATGATTTTTTATCGCCACTAATGACCATTTGAATTTTGGGGTTTTCAGCGACAATAGCCGTCACTTTGGATACCAATTTATCCAATGTGATTTCTTTGGTGCCGACATAAATTTTACCGTTAGAATCTACACCGATATCTAATGTTTTTTCGGTCCCCTCAATTTGCCGCCCATCCCCCTTTGGCAGATTTAGGGGAATACCGCTTGTCATCAACGGTGCCGTAATCATAAATATCGCAAGAAGCGAAGTCATAATATCAATTAAAGGTGTTAGATTCACTTCGGCCCTGATTTTATTGCGGCGGCGGGACTTAATCATTTAATCCTCCATTCCCGATTCGGCCTGACGGGACAAAATGGCACTCAGTTCCCCTGCAAAAGTTTCCATACGCTGAGCCATCCGATCAATATCGTTTGTTAACTTATTATACGCAATGACCGCAGGAATAGCGGCGATTAAGCCTACCGCCGTTGTTAACAGAGCCTCAGCCACCCCGGGGGCAACCGCCGCAAAGTTTGTGCTTTGTGTTGCGCCGATAGAACTGAACGCACTCATAATTCCCCATACGGTGCCTAATAATCCCAACAAAGGGGCAACCGAACCGGTGGAGGCCAAAAAGGTCATCTTAGTTTCCATTTTATCTATTTGCTTATCAATGGCAATTTGCATCACTTTATCAATTCGTTCGGATAGTTTTATGGTGGCTTTTTTGCCTTTGCCTTCTTTGGTGGAACGGCGCCATTCCTGAATTGCCGCCACAAATATGGTCGCTAGTGGGTTTTTTGTCGTTTTGGCATAGGTGGTATAAAGGGTATCCAATGATCCGCCTGACCAAAATTTAGTTTCAAAATCTTTCATCGTGGTACGCAGGTGTTTAAAGGAAAAAACTTTATCAAAAATAATTGCCCAGCACCAAACAGAAGCAAACAACAACCCCAGTATTAAGACCTTCATAAACAAATCCGAATCTTGAAACATTCCCCACATGGATAAAGATTGATTTAAAGTTTGTTCCATTTTTATTCTCCTATTATGCTCTGTTCAAAAAGTTGTTTTAATTTTACCGGTATCCGGGTTGGGCGAAGGGTATGTGTGTCCACATAGACCAATTGCATCTTTAACCTGACTTTAACCGAATCGTTAACGGAAATTGTCTGTTCAATCATCGTGCTGGCGTTTTTGCTTTCCAACACACGGACATCTATATTTAGTATGTCATCCAATTTGGCGGGAGCAATAAAATCCATTTCTATATGGCGCAAAACCAATGCAATCCCCATGTCCATTATTTCTTGATTTCTAAGCCCCATGTGGGCAAGCCATTCCGTCCGCGCCCGTTCGGCATAATCTAAATAATTGGAATGATAAACAATACCTTCACCATCCACATCTTGAAAACACATCCGAATTTGGTAATGAAACATTATATATCTCCCAATAAATCCGGTTGAACGGTTGGGGCATGCAGTCCTAAATGCTTAAAACCCGCTGCCGAGAGCATTCTGCCCCGTGGGGTGCGCATGACTAACCCCAGTTGCATTAGGTATGGCTCTATTACCTCTTCTATTGTATCGCGTTCTTCGGAAAGAGCAGCCGAAAGTGTATCAGCCCCCACGGGACCACCGGCATATTTTTCGGCAATACACCGAAGGTATCTTCTGTCCATTGCATCTAAGCCCACCTTATCCACATCAAGGCGATTAAGAGCTTTATCTGCCAATGTTGCATCTACGGGTTTGTCACCCGCAAAATCACGCACCCGACGCAGCAATCTGCCTGCTACACGTGGGGTACCACGGGATCGTTTGGCAACTTCGTGTGCGCCATCTTCGGTCATGTTTAAATTCAACAAATGTGCCCCTCGTTTTACAATGCGCATCAAGTCATCGGTTGTATAAAATTCAAGACGCATCGGTATCCCAAATCTGTCGCGTAGCGGTGTGGAAAGGAGACCTGACCTTGTGGTCGCACCCACCAATGTAAAAGGTGGTAAGTCAATCCGCACAGAGCGGGCAGCAGGCCCTTCGCCAATGATAATATCCAATTGGAAATCTTCCATAGCGGAATAAAGGACTTCTTCCACCGTTGGATTAAGACGGTGAATTTCGTCAATAAAAAGGACATCTTTGGGCTCCAAGTTCGTTAAAATCGCAGCCAAATCACCGGCTTTGGATATCATGGGACCGGCGGTCGGGCGAAAACCAACCCCCAATTCTTTGGATATAATTTGGGCAAGCGTTGTTTTACCCAGTCCCGGCGGCCCAAAAAGGAGTGTATGATCTAACGCATCACCCCGCCTTTTGGCGGCTTCTATAAATACACGCAAGTTGTCACATAGGGCTTTTTGCCCGACAAAATCGTCCAGACTCTGGGGACGGAGACCGGTATAAAGTTCTTCGTCACCGGCTATTTTTTGGGGTGTAATAATCCGATTTTCAGCCATTTACATGTTCCCCTTTCCGATTTCTTTTAAGGATAAACGAATCACTTCGCCAAGTGGTGCTTCCGGATTTTGGCGCAAAATTGTCGCTACGGTCATACCGGCCTCGGTTCGGGAATAACCCAAATTGACCAATGCGGATACGGCTTCCGACATGACGGGCGCATTTTTGGCACCGCCATCCAAAACAACCATATCTTCATTGACACCCAGATTTCCCATTTTCCCCTTTAATTCTGTGACAATGCGAATGCCCAGTTTCGGCCCTACACCGCTGGCTTTGGTAAAAGCCTTGCCATCTCCGGTCATGACCGCCATTTGGATATCGTTTGGCGATAAAGCCGACAAAATGGCAAGAGCAACCTTAACCCCCACCCCTTGAACGGTGGACAAATACCCAAATGTTTGTTGTTCGGTTGCATCAATAAATCCAATTAAGTGGATATGATCTTCGCGCACTTGTGTTTCAATCATTAAGGAAACGGCTTCTCCCTTTTGGGGCAATTTCCCGATCGTGCGGGCAGAACAAAAAACGCGATACCCGACCCCGTTCACATCTAAGATGATATAGCCTTCATAAATTGAATCCAATATACCTGTTAATTTTGCGATCATTTTGGCTCCTATTCTTATTCATCATACCCGAACCTTTTATAAAAATCAAATTATTTATTGCTTTTTTTGGGTGTTTCTGATAGGATAATAAAAAAATAGAGGATTTTATAATATGACCGATGAAATACAAACACCCCGAATCCCTCCCCAGAATGTAGAGGCCGAACAGGCTTTACTCGGGGCAATTTTATCCAATAATCGGGCCTTGGAAAAAGTATCCGAATTTTTGTTGCCGGAACATTTTGCTAATCCCGCACATCAAAAGATTTATCAAACTTGTCGCACTTACATAGAACAAGGTCGTATTGCTGATCCGATTACCTTAAAGCCTTTATTTTTACATGATGATACATTAAAAGAAGTCGGTGGGGCGGACTATTTGATGAAGTTAGCAGCCGCTTCAACCACGATTATCAATGCCGGTGATTATGGTCGCCAAATTTTGGATCGTTATATTCGCAGACGTCTGATTGATGTGGGCACAGATATGGTGAATGATGCCTTTACTTTTAAAATTGATGAAGAAGCTATTATGCAGGTTGAAGGGGCGGAAAAAAAGCTCTATGAAATAGCAAATGAAGGTGAAACAACCGGCGGCCCTAAACAATTAAATGCGGCTTTACGCGATTCGCTCAGTGCCGCAGAAGGTGCTATGAAAAATCCGACTGGACTATCGGGAACGACAACGGGGCTAAAAGATTTGGATAAGCTATTGGGGGGATTACATGATTCGGATTTGATCGTTTTAGCAGGTCGGCCCGGGATGGGTAAATCGGCTCTTGCCACAACGATTGCCTTTAACGCGGCAAAGTTTTTTGAAAATGAAAATAAAAAGCCCAATGCAACAAAAAAGTCGGTGGCTTTATTCTCGTTAGAAATGTCGGCGGAACAGTTGGCAACCCGAATCCTGTCGGCCAAGGCCAAAGTGTCCGTTGAAGATATTCGCACGGGAAAAATATCCAATGATCAATTTGATGAATTGGCCGCAGGGGTTTCCCTTTTATCCACAATTCCCCTTTATATTGATGAAACACCGGGGATTACCGTGACGGCTATTGCCAATAGGGCCAGGCGGTTAAAACGGGATAAAAATACGGGGCTTGGGCTGATTGTGATTGACTATTTACAGTTAATTACAGCCTCTGGACGCACCGAAAATCGGGTTCAGGAATTATCAGAAATGACACGAAACCTTAAAATTCTGGCAAAAGATTTAAATGTGCCGGTATTGGTCCTATCACAATTATCCCGTAGTGTGGAACAACGCGATAACAAAAAGCCAATGTTGTCGGATTTACGCGAATCGGGATCTATTGAACAAGATGCCGATATCGTGATGTTTGTCTATCGTGAAATTTATTACATGCGTCAAGCCGGCGAACCACCCAGACATGCCAATGAAACACCGGAAAAATATGCTTTAAGAATTGCCGAATGGAATCAAAAAATGATAGAAATGGAAAATCAGGCCAAAGTTATTGTGGCCAAAAACCGCCATGGACGGGCAATGGATATAGATTTATTCTTTGCCGACAAATACGGCAGCTTTACAGATTTGGAAAAAAATGCCCTTTAATCCATTAATTCCAAAATGATTTGATTCAACATCAATGTGCCGGAAAGGGTTGGACGAATGCCTTGGGGGCTTTGTTCCAATAATTTTTTGTCCACTAACTTTTTGATTCTTTTTGCATTTAAATCCGCTATGGGATACCATTCTTGCCTGAGGCGCAGTCCCATCAACAGTCGCTCGGTCTTTTTTTCTGACTTGCTTAATTTTTGAATTATCGTTCCTCTTTGAAGCCATTCGTGGACCCCTCGCGGATTTTGGGTGGCTTCCATTCCGATACGCCCGTGGGCTGCGGGACCGATGCCAATATAATCACATCCCCGCCAATAGGCCAAATTGTGCCGGCATTCAAATCCGGATTGTGCATAATTGGATACTTCATATCCTTGGTATCCTTTAAATCCCATGACTCTGTCTGTCAGGCGATATAGTCCAATTGCCACATTTTCAGGGGCAGACTGGATGCCACGAATGCTAAACGGTGTATGCTTTTCTATGGTTAATTGATACAGCGAAAAATGGGGTATTCCCAAATTTAATGCTGTTCTGAGCTCATTTTCCCAGTCATAAAGTGTTTGATCGGGGCGCGCGTAAATTAAATCTATATTAATGTTATTGAAAACGGTTTTAGCTTCTTCAATTCGGGTTAAGGCTGTATGAACGGTATGTTTCCGTCCCAAAAAGCGTAAATCCGAATCTTTTAATGCCTGCACACCCAATGACAGACGATTGATTCCCAAACTCCGAAAAGCCTTCATTTTAGGTAGATTAATCGCATCGGGATTAGCCTCTATCGTTATTTCCGCATTGGGAAGAATAATTGTTTTTTGACGAATATGGGCAAATAATTTTTCAATTAAAGCCGGTGTCATCAATGACGGTGTTCCACCACCCAAAAAAATAGTGCCTATGGGGCGATCCGATAAAAACCGGTCTAAATCACGTGTATAGCCTTGCAACATTAAATCTTCATCTATGGATTCGGGAACGGTGCTGGCAAAATTACAGTATGGACACTTAGACAGGCAATATGGCCAATGTATATACAAACTTACTTCTTCATTTTGTTGTGACATGATGGTTCCTCTTGACAAACGGAAAAAAAAACGCTAGGATAACTGTCGTTTGGTTTAATTTTAACAGGAAAGATAAAAAAATGCAACTTAATATTACTGGACAACAAATAAATTTGGGTGATAACCTGCGTGACTATGCAGATAAAGCCCTGACAGGAACGGTTTCTAAATATTTTGAAGAAGCGGTCAGCGCTGATATCAAAGTGGCCAAAGACGGATCTTTAATTAAGACCGATATTATGGTTCGCCCCGCAAGTGGTACGGTCATTAATTCTACCGGAACATCGGCAGATGCTTATGCATCGTTTGATGATGCAGTGGCAAAAATGGCCCGGCAACTCAGAAAATACAAAAATAAATTGGTCGGGCATAAGGCTCAAAAAATTGAAATGGTGGATATGTCTGTTATTGATGCCGAACAAGATAAAGACGAAGTCGCCGATGCCCCGATTATTATTGCCGAAATGCAAACCGCCCTACCGGTATGTACGGTTAGTGAGGCCGTCATGCGTATGGATTTAGAGGGTGCAAATGCTCTGATGTTCAAAAACACAGCGCATGGAGGGCTCAATATGGTCTATCGTCGGGCAGACGGCAACATCGGTTGGGTGGACCCAAAGAATAAGTAATAGGCCTAGTGTATGAAAATAGTTGATATTTTAAGGCTTGATTCAATCGTTTGTGATGCCGAAGCAACCAGTAAAAAACAGTTATTAACATTACTGTCGGAGTTGGCATCGCAAAAAACAGGGTTGGATGAACGACTGGTTCTGGATGCTTTGATTGAACGTGAACGCCTTGGCACAACGGGAATTGGGCGGGGAGTGGCTTTGCCACATACGCGTCTGACGGCACTTAAACGTATCTTTTGTGCTTTTGTGCGCACAAAACCAGTAGATTTTGAATCCGTTGATGATAAACCGGTGGATTTGGTTTTCTTGCTACTTGTCCCTGAGGAAGCAGGGGCTGATCATCTGAAAGCATTGGCGCGGCTATCCCGATTACTTAGGAATGAAACGGTTGCAAATGAACTGAGACAGGCGAAAGATCCACAAACGGTATATCGCTTAATAGAAGAAAACGATACCGATGATTAATAAAAACACCGATTGTTTCTTGCAATCGGTGTTTTGCTGTTTTCTATAAGATATCAGGAGTGATATGTATTTTTTGATATTGGAAACTAAAAACGATATTTTTAATTTATTCTATTTGATTTTTTGGATATTTGTTATTATTTTGTTTTGAACAAGTTTAGAAGAATCCACTAATTTTGTATAAGCACATTTAATTTCCATATTTTCCTCCAAAATCTATTTTATCCGGTTTTGCCATTTTTATTCTCCTTTTCTATTTATTCACCATTTTTATTTGTAAAACGACCATTTTGTGAACGGGGATGTTCGCTTTCTTTAAACTCATCAAAAATTAAATATCCATCTTCAACCTCTACGACCTCTTTCTCGTTAGGTTGTTCTGGCATATCATTCACATCAATCATAGAAAATCCGCTCTGCTTATCCATAGATAAATTCTGCCGAACTTCCTCTTGGCTTACCACACAGCCATTATACAACGGTTATCTAACAGCGAATTTTAAGGAAATTATCCATATTTAATGATTTACCAAAAGTGGTAGGCGACTACGGATTCGAACCGCAGACCCCCTCGGTGTAAACGAGGTGCTCTAACCAACTGAGCTAGTCGCCCCTAAGTCACCAACAGAATAGCATCCTCTACACAGAATGTCAAGTATTATTTAAATGTTATTTTCTCTTTTAAATAATTCTTCTTTTTATATTTTTAATCAATATTCATTTTAATTGCAGATTTCTTAAGGAAAAAACTGGATTAAAAAAGTTTAAGAATTTTCTCTTGACAATCACATAAATACCAGGTATTCTTCCCTTTGAGGGGAATTATATTAAGGAGGAATTATAATGACCAAAACTCAATATCTTACTGAAAAATACGAAGAAAAATATCTTTACAGAACGCAAACATTTTATAAAGATCAAGCCGTTGTCGGTGAAACCGAATTGTTTGCTCCGGAAATTTACGGTGGCAATTTTTTAGGTATTATCACGGAAGGTGTTCTTATTACAGGGCATAAAAATAATGGCGAGTTTGTTAGTGATGATTATCAAGGTCTGCATATGTGCACACCGACAAGTGAAACTCTACTTTTTGCAGGAAGTGCCTCAGAGGCTCAAAAGACAGAAGATAATTTTGCTATCATCCGTGAAACACGGGGCTATTTGTCTCCAAGAGCCGCTTGCTGTCGGGAGGGGCAAAGAGGTCCTACGCAAATTGCGCATTTTTCAAGAGGTAATTGGCTTGGGTCTGTTCCCGCGCATCGGCGGATTACCCGATCCGTAGAACATGGCAGACTACATCCGA
>JAXFZX010000087.1:0-3877 GCA_034184445.1 Pseudomonadota bacterium
CCGAATTATAGAAGTATTCGGTCCCGAAAGTTCGGGAAAAACAACCCTTGCCTTGCATGTTGTGGCAGAAGCACAAAAAGCCGGTGGCACTTGTGCCTATATTGATGCAGAACATGCCCTTGATCCGGCCTATGCAGGTAAATTAGGTGTTAATATTAACGATTTATTGATTTCTCAACCTGATACGGGGGAGCAGGCCCTGGAAATTGCCGATACACTTGTGCGATCGGGGACAATTGATGTGTTAGTGGTGGATTCTGTGGCAGCCCTTGTCCCAAAAGCAGAATTAGAAGGCGAAATGGGGGATTCACATATGGGGCTTCAAGCCAGATTGATGAGTCAGGCCCTACGCAAAATTACGGCATCAGTGGCGCGGGCAAATACACTTGTCATCTTTATTAACCAAATCCGGATGAAAATCGGTGTTATGTTTGGAAATCCAGAAACAACAACGGGAGGAAATGCCCTTAAATTCTATGCATCGGTGCGCCTTGATATTCGCAGAATCGGGGCTATTAAGGATCGGGAGGAAGTTATTGGTAATCAAACCCGTGTCAAAATCGTGAAAAATAAGGTTGCACCGCCGTTTAAAACAGTTGATTTTGATATCCTATATGGTGAAGGCATTTCAAAAACCGGTGAATTGATTGACCTTGGGATAAAAGCCGGTATTGTAGAAAAAGCTGGGGCTTGGTTCTCATGCAAAGGTGAACGCATTGCCCAAGGACGTGAAAATGCAAAACTGTATTTGAAGGAACATCCGGAGCTTGCCGCCGAAATTGAAAAGGTTATTCGTAATGATGCCAAGGATTTGACTCAAAAAATGTTGGATGGTGATGAAGCTCCTGAGGCATAGGGTGCTTATCCCAAATAAAAACGGTGGGTTAAACCACCGTTTTTGTTTTTTGGGAGGGGGGAGGGCCTTTATCTGATGTTTTGAAAAGTGATATAAGATCCGATATTTTTATCATTCTATTTTTTGAATGACTTTACGCATCAGGGTGGAAAAAGGATAATCCCGAAATTTTTCGGGTGCGACAAATAAACCATCTGCCAAGGGAGATGCATTTGTGTGCTTCCGATAAACCCGCAGGGTTAATTTAAAATGTGTAAAAGTATGAGTTATTTGAAAAACAGATTGGTTTAGGGGGAACAAGGGAGGCTCATCATCATATCTCCACGGAAATTCGTATAAGCCGGACAGAAGTCCTTTGGTTTGGCGTTTATGAATCAGGTATTTCCCCATGTCATTTTGTATCAGCCACAAGTTGCCGGTGCGTACCTGTTTTTTCGGTTTTGAAATGAGGGGAATTTGATCGGCCAGATTTTTACGGAAGGCAACGCATTTTTTTTGCCATGGGCAATTGTCACACTTTGGATTATCAGGCGTGCAAATCGTTGCCCCCAAATCCATAATTGCAGAGGCGTAATCAGCACCTTGATCTTTGGGAGTCAGTGGACGGGCTAAGGTATAAATTTCCTCTTTCGTCACGGCGTGCTTTATTCCGTAAAGGCGGGATATGACGCGAATCACATTCCCGTCCACAACCGTTTCAGGCAGATTAAACGCAAAGCAACAAATACTGGATGCCGTATAAGGGCCAATCCCCGGAAGTTTTAAAAGTTTATCTCTGTCGGGAGGAATTTTACCGTCATATTCTTGCATCAGAATCTGAGCACATTCGTGTATCTTTCGGGCGCGGGTATAGTATCCGAGGCCTTGCCACATTAAAAGAACATCCGATAAATCCGCCATAGCCAGTGCTTTAATATCGGGAAAGCGAGCCATCCAGCGCACGAAATAATCCCGAACGGTTTGCACCGTTGTTTGTTGCAGCATGATTTCGGATATCCAAACAGCATAGGGATTGGGATGAGCGCGCCCCTTTACACGCCAAGGCATATCCCGACCGTTTTTTTGATACCAGTCCAGTAAATCGCGGGATAAGGACATCTTAAATTCCTAAATCCTCTTCGGGTGAAATATCGGATGAAGCACCGGATGAAACCGCTTCGGATTCTTGGTCCGCCGCTTTTTTAGGAGCCAGATTTGCAGGTGGGCCATCATAGGTGCGTTCGGGCTCAGGTTCCTGCACCGGTGGTGAAGGGGGTGTCAACATCTCCTCCATAGAAGTGGGGAATGTTTCTTCATTACCCGATTCTGTTTCATCCGAAGGAGGTTTTATTTCGGGAATAGGGTCTTCGTCCTGCAAATCATCCGTCTGAGGCGGTTTGATATCGGGAATAGGGTCTTCGTCTTGAGGATCCTCTGATGGGCGTTCGGGAACGGACAAAGGCACAATTTCCTCTTTTTGAATCGTTTGAACCGCGCGGGCAAGAACTTGGAGTTTCCGTTTAGAATTCGGGTCAACACGCAAGTAAATATCTTGACCGGCCTTAATTTTTCCCTGCATCACCAGCAAAGACAGAGGAGTTTCAACCTGTTCTTGAATTAAGCGTTTTAAAGCACGAACACCGAATTTGGAAGTAAAAACTTCATCTACAAACCAATCCTTAGCCCGTTCATCCACCACCACATTTAAGTTCACGGCCTTGGCGCGTTTTAAGAGTTTATTTAAATGAATATCCACAATGGCGCGTAGGTCTTCCTCTTTCAATTGATGGAATGAAACAATATCGTCCAAACGGTTTAAAAATTCAGGCCGGAAGTATTCGGTTAATTTTTCAACCCGCTGATAACTGGGTAAATTGGCCCCGACATTGGATGTTAAAATAATGATGGTGTTCCGAAAATCAACCGTGACACCTTTACTGTCGGTTAAACGTCCTTCATCCAATAATTGAAGCATTAGGTTTAAAATGTCTAAATGCGCCTTTTCAATTTCGTCAAACAAAACCACTTGGAACGGTTTTAAACGCACGGCCTCGGTGAGTAGTCCGCCGGCTTCAAAACCGGGTGAGCCAGGTGGAGGTCCAATCAGGCGCGTGACAGAAGAACGCTCCATATACTCGGACATATCAATACGCAATAATGCCGTTTCATCATTGAACATAAAATCTGCCAATGATTTTGCCAATTCCGTTTTACCAACGCCGGTCGTCCCGATGAATAAAAACGAACCGATGGGGCGGTTGGGATCTTGAAGACCGGATCGTGCCCGCCGAAGCGCATCGGCGACAACCTTAACCGCATTATCTTGTCCTACAACGCGTTGGCGAAGAATATCTTCGGCTTTGGCAAGGCGATGTCGTTCCTCGGCATCTACTTTTTCAACGGGAATACCCGTCCATGCGGATATTGTGCGATTACAAAAATCTATATCTAATGTATCCGTATTTTCATCAATTTCACCACGCGCAATATCCATTTTTAATAAACTGGACGAATCGTCTAATAAATCCAATGCTTTTTCGGGGAAAAAACGATTCTTTATATACCGGTGTGTGAGTTGACAGGCAGCCTTAACCGTTTCGGAGGGAATTTTTATGCCGTAGTGATCCTCTAGAGTATGTTTGCGTCCCTCTACGATTTGAATACTGTCATTTAAATCAGGTTCTTCCAGCAGAAGGGTTTGCATATGACCCATAACGGCGGTATCTTTCTCAAAATAACCCACATAGTGCAAAGTATCCGTTTCTACAATGCAGGATAAATCCCCTGCCAAAAGAGCCAGTTTTAAAAACTTGGCCGGCTCTTTATTTTCGGGGTTCGTATCCACATAAACCAGAAAACTGACATCCTTTAAATACAGAATTTGGTGATGGTTGCTGTCAATCACACGTTGCATGACTTGCTTAGTCAATTCGGCGTATTCTTCTTCGGTCTTGGTATCTAACATCAGGCGTGCCACATCAAGACCCACAACCTCGCGCCGAAGTTCGTCGGGAGCATTATCAGATGAAATAAATGAAATTA
>JAXFZX010000088.1:0-3581 GCA_034184445.1 Pseudomonadota bacterium
AAACGGATTTCCTTTGGCGAAGGTAGTTATGCAACCCCCGTTTGGTCACCCCGTGGGGATTACATTGCCTTCACAAAGATAAAAGACGGCGTTTTTCACATTGGTGTCATGCGTCCCGATGGAACAGGTGAACGATTGATTACCAACGGATTTATGGTGGAAGCTCCGACTTGGGCACCGAACGGACGGGTGTTAGCCTATTTTAAGCAAACACCTTGGGATGAGAATGGCAAAGGGGGCGGTGTCAAGTTGTATTCTATTGATATAACGGGGTATAATGAACGGCTCTTGCCAACACCCGAAGATGCTTCGGGTCCGGCGTGGTCACCACTTTTGCATTAAAAAATAAATAAAAGTGTTGCTTTTTATAAAAAAAAGTTTTATGAGAAAAAGAGAGTGTCCAAAAATAAAAGGAGAAAATATGAAAAAATCATCACTTATCTTATGCACATCACTGGCTTTGTCGGGCTGTATGTTCGGATTTGATCCCGATGTTGATTCGGCTGCCGAAACACGTGCCGAACATCATGATTCTTATCGTCAGGAATTCGGTTGTCCTCTTTCCGATGATCATGAAGCCTATCGCACCTGCATTTTAAATACATATAGGGCAACGCACCCCAAGACATATAAAGTAGAGCAAGCCGAAAACGGTAAATCCGTTGCCATTGTTAAAAATGAGACTAAAACATCGTATGATAAAGATACAGATACCTATAAAACAGAGCGGGTCATTGTCATTGAGACGGAAGAACGACTGGTTCCGGTTCCTTTGCAACCTGGTGCACCATCTGAGGTCACACCTTCTGAGGTCACACCTATTGAACCGACACCGATTAATCTAAATGCATTGAATAGTCCTGCTTCTGATGTTGCCATCACAAATGAAGTCGTTGCTGTTTCCCAAGAAAATACCCCTCAACAGACATCTGAAAAGCCAGCAACAAAGGTTCAACCGACTGAACCCAAACCAACAACTTGGTGGGATACCTATCAACAGAAAAAGGGAAAAACACCGACTGCTCAAAAGCCCATTTGCCCGTGTCCGGATCCAAATGAGCCCTGTCCGCAGTGCGTGGATAAATAAAGTGATGAAAGGAATAAATCCCCACGAAAAAGGGGATTTATTTTTTTATCAATTGGCGATTTCTGGTAAATCGGTATTCGCCATGTTTTGCTAAATCTGAATAAGCGAAATCAAAGTAATCCATTTGATAAGTATGGGATTTATGGTCACGCTTATTTTGACGAATTTCCCGCTTCCGACGCTGTTCACTATGGCGACGCTGAGTGATATTAAAGCCGCCACGGCTCATCCATGTAGTGTCCACATAAATAGGGGAACGCTCTAACACATTAACTTTTGTCCAGACATGTCCCACAGGTTCTTTTTTTACTTTAACTTTGGCATCATGCTGACCGGTAGCCTTTTCAACCACAAATCCATATACTTTTTCGTTGCGGATACCGGCTAATTTAAGCATTTTTTCATATAAATCCGCAAATCCCTCACACACACCGATTTTATCCTTTAATACCTGATTGGCTGTTTGCTCTTTATGGGTTGTTTTCCGCTTAAAAGTGTTTCCGTCAAAGGTATCAAAGTCATAAGAAATATGCGAAGCAATCCAAACGGCAATAGCCTTGGCTTGTTCGGCTTGATTTGGTATATTATCCGTCAAATACCGAACCAATTGTGGCAAATTTTCCTCCAATCCCCTGGGGGCTGATAATGCCCGACGCTCCCCCATAGAGGTCCCAAAAGAGGCACACGAAAAAAATAGAACACAGAAAAATAAAAATCGTTTCATCATAGGGATTTATGAACCTCCAATATATCTTTTAATCTTTGGGAAATAGCGGACTTTTGGGGAAAAGAATCTTTTATCTTTTCCGCCCGTTTTTGGGCCTGTCGGATATTCCCGAGACTCCGAAAATATTCAACCATTGCATAATCGGCATAAAGAGTTTTCTTTTGTAAATGATATGCTTTGGCCAACAATTGCCAACCGAACGCAGCATCCATATCATTTTGAACCACAAAATGCAATAAATTTTCAGCCGTTATGGCATTTTGTTTTCCCCCTAATTCCAATAGAACTTGGGCATAGGACAACTTAATCAGTCCCGAATCCGATTTTAATACAGATGCCTGTCGGTAATTTTCGGCAGCCTCTTTTAATTTTCCGATTTCAAAAAAGAGTTGCCCCTTTAATTCATAAAAATAAGGATTTTTGGGGTCTTTTAATATCAATCCATCCAGAATTTGAAAGGCTCTTTTAAAATTATTTTGACGATAATAAGCAATAGACTGTGCATAGAGGTCAGGCTCTGTCTCACCATAATATACCTTTAATGTCTTATCAGGCGGTTCCAAAAATCCATGCAGTTTTGCCCGCATCAAATCAAAAGCTAAATCATGATGAACAGGTTTCGCATTTTTAAGAAATCTTTCCAAATCCGCGATACGCGTTTGGGTCATCGGGTGGGTTCTTAAGTATGAATAATCAGACTGACTATTCAATCTTTCCTCTGACTTAATGGCCTTCATAACACCCTCAAAACCCTTCATAGAATAACCTAATTTATGCATAATATCAACAGCAATACGATCAGCGGAACTTTCTTCTGTTTGACGATACTTTGTGAACAATCCCATACTAGACATTTGCCCCCCTGCCATAACGGCAATGCCGGCATCGGGACGACCGCCTGCAACCGCCAACACTCCACCAATAACCGTTGAAATCAAGGCTGTCGTTTGGGCGTTTTTCAATTCCTGATACCCACGAGTGATATGTCCCCCCACGATATGTCCCGTTTCATGGGATAAAACAAACATCAATTCATCGGGTGTTTGAGCTTTTAAAATCAATCCCGTGTGAATAAAAATCGTTTGCCCACCCGCGACAAAAGCATTGATACTTGGGTCATTGACAATCACAATCTCGGCATTATCTGGATCAAGCCCCGCTGCCCCAAAAATTTGACCCACAGCCCCTAAAAGCCATGTCTCGGTTTCGGTATCACGGATAACAGAGATTGCCCCTGCCCCCGTTGAGCATAACAAGGTCATCCCCATCCAAAGTGCAATAAAAAACTTCCACATACATCAAAAGATAAAACAAAAAACCCAAAAGGTCAATTGATTTTTTGCTTGACAAATGGGAAAAAATTGGTTGAAATAGCTATATGAAAATAAGTAAGGAAATAGTTGTTGGGGCTATGTTGACTTTAATGTTAAGTCTTCTTTTATCGTGTGTCCACGGTAAATCCGTTCGGCAGGAAGCCGATGGGCACTTTACCCTAAATGCCACATTTTCAAAAGCCGATGGGTTATTACCCAACAGTGAGGTACGCTTAGCCGGCATTCGCGTGGGACGGGTCGGTCAGCAAACTTTGGCCGATAATGGATATCAGGTTGTGGTGCAACTGATCTTTGATAGGCCCTTAGATATCCCTCTTGATTCGTCCGTAAGTATTGAAACAGACGGCATTATGGGGGCAAAACACATTGAGATTCTCCCCGGTAGCGAGGAAGAATTATTGCAATCGGGTGATCAATTTTCATATACTCAAGA
>JAXFZX010000089.1:0-7810 GCA_034184445.1 Pseudomonadota bacterium
ATACGGAATGTCATACACCTCCATCACCTGAACATTATCACCTATATTACAGTTCGTAATAACTTTACTGCACCCCTCCCCCTGGCATTCGTTCTTATAGTCATTATATGCCTCAACTTCAAACCGGTTATAGATTAAATCTTCCTCGGTATCGGGATGGAATTCTTTTAAGTTCAACTCTTGCTGCAAAACTCGTTGTTGACCAACGATTATTGAACGCGCTTTAATCCCCGTCACGATAGAGTTTGCCATAATGACATCTAATGAATACCGATATAGCCATAAACTCCCTATCGTCAAAACACCCATGATCGCCAACACACCCAGCATCTCTACCATGCTGCGTCCCGTTTCGCCACCCTTAAACCGTTCCAGCCCATGGGGAAGAACGATTCGTTTGCTCATATGTTCCTTGATTATTTGAATAATGTGTATCATTGATGATATCCTCCTATATCGGCATACCCCAAACCTGCCGTCATCGGGTAATATGACAGCAATTCGTTATCGCCCAAAGGGCGATCCGTTCGCTCGGCAATGGTTCTATGTGAGTGAGTGAGTGAGTGAGTGAGTGAGTGAGTGAGTGAGTGAGTGAGTGAGTGTAATCATTGGCCTATCGCCATTTATCCACTTTTTCATAACATCACTTTTCTTCAAAATTTTCATGTCTCTCACGACTCCTTGCCCCTCTTCTATCACATATTTTTTTAATTTGCAAGATGTATTAATGAATAGTATAACTTCACAAGTTTTACTTACGTGACAGGCTTAAATAAAAAAATAAAATATTTAGAAAAAAGTCATTGACTTTTAGTCAGCGATATGATACTACTTCTTTTTGAAAGAGAGATTAAAACAATGACAAAACGTCAAGAAGATGCTTTAAAAACGAAACAAAAACTGTTGGATAAGGCAACAGATTATATCGCCAATGGCAATTTTGGAGACATAAAGGTAGAAGATATTACAAAGGCCTGTGGTTGTGCCAAAGGGACTTTTTATATCTATTTTAAAAACAAAGAAGCCATCAGTAATGAGATTTGTCGCAATTTGTTTAATCGTATTGTTTTGCGCATGGAACAGATGAAGGACAAGGATTTCATAGATCGTATGGAGCATTATTTTATCAGTTTTATGGTGGAGGTAGAGCGCTATGGCATTCATATTTGTCGTGAATGGATACGCAATGTGATTGATCCTAAAGCGGTTAATGACGATTGGGATAACACCAAATGGCAATTTGATATTGACATGCTGATGGTTATTCTTAATCAGGCCATTCAAAACAAAGAATTAAAGAAGAATGCACCCATAGATTTAATAACTCATATTATTATTTGTGAGCTTTATGGCATGATGACATGCTGGTGCATGTCTGACGGATCCTTTGAACCGCAAGAATGGACAAAAAAATTTTTTGACGCTCAGGTTCGTCCCATGCTGAAGAATTATTTAATTGAGGTTAAGAAATGAATAAATTTTTATCACTCATACTAATAAGTGCGACTTTTTTTATTGGGGGGCAAGCAATGGCTATTACAGTCAATATTTATTACACGGGTGAAAACGGCAATGCCCGAAAATTTGCCGAGGAAATGGAACAAAGCGGAACAGTTGCAGCCATTCGTGCCGAAGAAGGCAATAAAAAGTATGAATACTTTTATCCCAAAAACGATCCGGAAACAGTTCTTTTGATTGACAGTTGGGAAAGCCAAGAAGCCATAGATAAACATCATGCGACCCCAATGATGAATAAAATTACGGAACTACGCAACAAATATGATCTGCATATGCGGGTGGAACGCTTTATTGAGGATAAAGAGCCCCCCGAACAAGACCAAAACTTTATCAGGAAATAGTAATCATCGTAAGAAAGGAATAAAAATGTATGATATTTTAAAAACAATCAATGGACCAAAAGACGTTAAAAAATTAAACACCAAACAATTGGAAGATTTGGCGGCAGATATTCGTGAGGCTTTATTTAATCGCCTGACAAAAATCGGAGGACACTTTGGACCAAATTTTGGTATTGTAGAAGCAGAAATTGCCATGCACTATGTATTTGATTCGCCGCGAGACAAATTTGTCTTTGATGTTTCACACCAAAGCTATCCACACAAAATGTTAACGGGGCGCAAAGCCGGTTATATTGATGAAGCTCATTTTAAGGAGGATTCCGGCTACACAAATCCTGACGAAAGCGAACATGATTTGTTTAATGTTGGGCATACCTCTACATCTATTTCTCTTGCCAGTGGTTTAGTTAAAGCCCGTGATTTAAAGGGCGAAAAATACAATGTGATTGCCCTGATCGGTGACGGTTCATTAACCGGTGGTGAAGCCTTAGAAGCACTTGATTTTACAGGTTCCGAAATCCATTCAAATTTCATCATTATCGTAAATGATAACCAACAAGCGATTGCCGAAGCCCATGGTGGAATTTGCGAACACTTAAATGAATTGCGTGCCACGAAAGGGAAGTCCCCCAATAATTTCTTTAAAGCCTTGGGTTTGGACTATATCTACGAAGAAAACGGCAATGATATCGGGGCAATGATTAAAGTTTTACAAAAGATTAAAGATATTAACCATCCCATTGTGGTGCATATCAATACTAAAAAAGGGAAAGGGTATAAACTGGCAGAAGAGAATAAGGAGGCTTGGCATTGGTGCTTACCGTTTAATCAAAAAACCGGAAAATATACCATTTCCTTTCCGGCGGAAAGTTATACTTCATTAACGGCTGATTATATTATGAAGAAAGCAAAATCAGATAAAGATTTTGTCGTTGTGACACCGGCTATGCCTATGACGGCGGGACTGTCACCCGACTTGCGCCAAAAGCTTGGCAACCAATATGTTGATGTCGGAATAGCCGAGGAACACGCGATAGCATTTGCTTCCGGCATCGCAAAAGCAGGAGCAAAACCCCTTGTCATAACAAATTCCACCTTTATTCAACGCACCTATGACCAAATTTCACAGGATGTGTGCATCAACAATAATCCCGTCACAATTTTATTGAACTATACTTCATTTGACGGTCTGACAGATGTGACACATTTAGGTATTTTCACAATTGCTGCTTTTAGCAATATTCCAAATTTGGTTATGTTGGCTCCAACATCAAAGGAAGAATATCTAAATATGCTTGATTGGGCAATAAATCAAAAAGAGCATCCTGTCATGATTTTAATGCCTGGGAATGCTGTGTCAACTCGCATCTCCGATAAAGATTTTAATACCATGAATACTTTTAAAATTGAACAATCGGGTGAAAAGGTTGCCATTTTAGCACTCGGAGATTTTTATCAAAGAGGTGAAGAATTAGCCCATCAAATTTCAAAAAAATTAGGTTTTAAACCTACTTTAATCAATCCGCGTTTTGCTTCGGGACTAGATGAAAAAATGCTTAAAAATTTAGCTAAGAATCATCAACTGGTCATAACGATAGAAGATGGCATTTTAGAGGGTGGTTTCGGACAAAAAATAGCGACATTTTATGGTGCAACTGATATCAAAGTTAAGACATATGGCTTAAAAAAAGAATTTTATGATCGCTATGATCCCGATGCATTGCTTGAAAGCTTAGGAATGAAACCTGAGCAGATTGTGGCAGATATTAAAAAGATCTTAGAATAATCAAAAAACGTGGTAAAAATGAAAAAACTTTTATCAATTTTTTTAACAATAACACTACTTTTTATAGGGAGTCAAACAATGGCAAACACTTTGAATACGGAACAAGAATCAATTGCTGAGGTAGCAGCCTATGCAGCCCGAGGCAATCAGGAGGGATTAAAAAAAGCCCTTATCAAAGGACTTAATAATAAGGTTCCCGTTAATACCTTCAAGGAAATCTTGGTGCAATCTTATGCCTATTGTGGATTTCCGCGTTCTTTAAATGCACTTTCCACTTTGATGCAGGTTGTCAGCGAGCGGGGAAATAAGGATGTATTAGGCAAAGAACCCTCAATAAAACCTATGGGAAATGCCCTAAGCTACGGCACCGAAAATCAAACAAAATTAGTGGGAACACCTGTCAAAGGGGAACTATTTGAATTTGCCCCTGCTATTGATGAATTCCTGAAAGCCCACTTATTCGGCGACATTTTTGTCCGCGACAATGTGGATTGGAAGACACGTGAATTGGCAACAATAGCCATGCTTGCTGTCCAAGTGGGTGTAGAAAGTCAATTAAATGCCCATATCAATATCGGTAAATATAATGGCTTAACTGACGATCAAGTGACAGAAATCAGGGCAATTGCCGACAAAACAGGAAATGATAACTTGTTGTTTGGCTTTGGGGAAGAAAACCCTTATGGCAAATACTTTACGGGTAAAAGTTATTTAAAACCAATTACCACCACAAACGGTGTGCCGATGTATAATGTGACCTTTGAACCGGGATGCCGCAACAACTGGCACATTCACCACAAGGGAGGACAAATTTTACTTGTGACGGCAGGTCGCGGATATTACCAAGAGTGGGGCAAATCCGCCCAAGAGCTTCATCCTGGAGATGTGGTCAATATTCCGCCCGAAACGAAACATTGGCATGGGGCAGCAAAAGACAGTTGGTTCACACATATTGCCGTAGAGGTACCCGCAGAGGGCGGATCCAACGAATGGTTAGAACGCGTGTCCGATGAAGAGTATAATAAACTAAAATAGAGGAGAAAACTATGTCAAACGCAAAAGTATTAGTGGTTTATTTTTCCCGAACGGGAGATCAATATAGTGTCGGCAACATTACCAAAGGCAATACGGCCATTATGGCTGAAATGATTGCGGATTATACAGGCGGAGATTTGTTTGAAATCAAGTTGAAAAATGATACATATCCTGCCGAATATTCCCCCTTAACAGAAGCGGCCCAAAAAGAAAAAAATGCCAATACCCGTCCAGAAATTATGGGGGATGTGGATAATTTTGATGACTATAATACCGTTTTTGTGGGTGGCCCCGTGTGGTGGAGTGATTTACCGATGGCTGTCTATACTTTTATTGAAAAGCATGACTGGACAAACAAAACGGTTATTCCGTTTACAACCCATGAAGGAAGCGGTTTGTCATCTGTCCCCCGTAATTTAAAAAATGCAACAAAAGCAAATATGCTGGACGGATTGGCCATCTATGGACATGTGGCCCAAAATGAACAAGATGAGGCCCGTTCAAAAGTAAATACTTGGCTTCAAAAAATTGGCTTTAAAAAAGGAGAATAAAAATGATTAAAAAAACAATTTTAACAACAGCGACAGCTTGTATGATTAGTATGGCCGTCCAAGCAGGTGATGTTCCCTTTATCACTTTGAATAACGGAACAAAAATCCCCCAATTCGGTTTGGGCACATACCATTTAGCCGAAGGTGATGAAGCGTATAATTCGGTATTAACCGCACTTAAAAATGGGTATCGCCACATTGATACAGCCCATGCTTATCAAAATGAACGGTCGGTCGGGAAAGCCATTAAAGATAGTGGCGTGCCGCGTGAGGAAATTTGGGTAACTTCCAAACTCTGGCCCAATGAATATGGGAAACCGAAAGCATTAGATAAAATGTTGCAACGATTGAATTTAGAATATATTGATTTGGTCTACTTACACCAACCGATTGGGGATTATAAAGCCGGCTGGAAAACATTGGAGCAAGCATTAAAAAATGGTAAAGTAAGGGCCATCGGTATTTCGGATTTTGATGCCAAAGATGAATTATATGATGACATTTTGGCTTCTGCCGAGATTAAACCTCAAATTATGCAAATTGAATGTCATCCTTATGCTCAACGCAAACATTGGCAAGAGCGTTTGAAAAAAGATGGAATTGCCCAAGAAAACTGGTTTCCGTTGGGTGGACGTGAAAGCAATGGGGAAATTCTGCGTGATAAGACGTTAAATGAAATCGGGAAAAAGCATAACAAAACGGCGGCCCAAGTTATTATTCGTTGGCATTTGCAAGAAGGGTTCATTGTGATTCCGGGCACATCAAATCCTGACTATATCAAAGAAAATATAGATGTGTTTGACTTTAAACTGACGGATAAAGAAATAGAACAAATCCGGGCACTTAACAAGGAAAAACGTTATTTTACAATGCCCTATGAACAGCAGGTGGAATATTTGGGTAGTTGGAAACCGGCAGATTAAGAAAGGAACATAAAATGAAAGTATTACTTGTAAATGGATCACCCCATAAAAACGGATGCACAAATATGGCACTGGAAGAAATCGCTAAAACCTTAAAAGAAGAAGGAATTGATGCAGAAATCTATCCTATTGGAACAAAAGCGATCTCTGGATGTCTAGGATGCTATACTTGTCGTAAGGCAGGAAAATGTGTGTTCAACGACACTGTGAATGAATTTATAGAAAAAGCCAAAAATGCCGATGGATTTATCTTTGGATCACCTGTGCATTATGCTGCGGCAGGCGGAGCCATTACTTCTTTTATGGATCGGGTCTTTTTCTCTGCTTTTTGTTCCGGACAGGGCAACATCTTTTTGCACAAACCGGCTGCTGCTGTGGCTAGTGCAAGACGTGCGGGCACAACAGCAACCTTAGACCAATTAAATAAGTACTTTAGTATCTCACAAATGCCCATAATATCCGGTCGTTATTGGAATATGGTGCATGGCACAACTCCCGAAGAAGTTAAACAGGATTTAGAAGGACTTCAAAATATGCGGATTTTAGCACGCAATATGGCGTGGCACTTAAAATGTCAAGAAGCCGGTCAACAAGCAGGCGTTCCAATGCCAAAGCAAGAAGAAACCGCCTATACAAACTTTATCAGATAATGACGAACGAGACTGACCACATTCCGTGGCCAGTCTCTATCCCTTTTATACCTTAGTCACCAAAAAACATTCCAGCTTTCAATCAGGATCTTCCGCTATCATTTAAATGAGATGATTTATTTCTGTATCAGACTCAACTCATCATCCTTTTCGCCCACATAAATGACAACGATTTCGGCATCCCCAGATCCTGTGCTTTCCCCATAATGCCATGTATCTACCAACTCCACAATTGGATCACCAGGTTTTAAGACTAACACCTCACCTTTGTCAGACCGCACCGTTAATTCCCCTTTTGTCAAATATCCCACATTCAGGATGGGATGCTTATGCATGGCTAACTTTTCACCCGCAGGAATAGTGATTCTAAGCATCGTCACCTTAGGATTTTTAATGCTAAGGGGTTGGATGGCATCGCCATTCCAATGAGTTTGTGTTTGAATAACCGTTTCCGAGGTCGCCGCACTACCTGTCATTGAGATAGATATCAAAGCAACTAAAAGACAAATGTATTTTTTCATTGTGCTCTCCTTTCGCTGATAGTCACCATTTTATCCATTTTATATCCACTTGTCAAGCCAATCAGGTAAAGAATATTTATCGTGTTTGTCATCTATATTTCCTCTTTTTTATGCTTTGTTATCACTAAGTTACTTATGTTGTCAAGATATTTTTGCTATCCTTAGATGAAAAATCCTTGCATTTTGGGCTAAAATGTGCATAATGGATTCTGTTTGATTTTGGGCTATCGTCTAATGGTAGGACAGCGGATTCTGATTCCGTCAGTCTTGGTTCGAGTCCAGGTAGCCCAGCCACTTACCCAGATTATCTTATTGAATTTCAAGGAAACTTTTTTGGCGTTTCCCGGGTAAAATTGTGACAAAATGATGTTTTTCCAGACACCTGATACAGAAAGGTGTGCGAAAATGTATCAAAAAGTGACAAGAAATTTGGGTAAATTTATGGGGACAAATATCCCCCGTTTGGCCATCCGAAATCATACCTA
>JAXFZX010000090.1:0-19335 GCA_034184445.1 Pseudomonadota bacterium
CGGCAATACCTTCGGCCGCCACAATACAGGCATCATTCCCCGATTGAACAATTATACCGCGAATTAAGTCCTTAACTTTAACACGCTCATTCGGCTTTAAAAACATCGTAGAACTACCGCTTTTAACACCACCTTTACGCCATGCATTTTCAGAAACGGTCAATTCGCTTTCCAACGTTAATTTTCCCAATTTTAATTGCTCAAAAATCAAATAAGCTGTCATCAGCTTACTCATAGACGCGGGAGGCATTGCTATATCTGCATCTTTGTTCAGCATTACATATCCCGTATCCGAATCCATTAAAAGAGCATATTTTGCCTTTGTTTCAAAAGCATTTGCCGACACCGCAGTTAAAATTATACCTGTTGCCAAACCTGTAATAAAATACTGTTTCATTTTAGAACTCCTACTTCACTTGTTTCACCCATGCATCGGAATAACCGGCGGATTTGACTTTATTCAATATGGAACGCGCCTCGGCCTCTGTCTTAAAAGGACCGACATAAACGGTTATTTTCTCACCACTGCGGGCGGTGGATACAGACGCAATTTTTCCTAAGCGAGAAACTGCCCGATCCGCATTGGCAGGTTTGCCAAACACGCCAGCCTGTATTCGCCACATCCCAGAAACCGGAGCAACCGCCACAGATGTGTTTTGCGGTTCAGGCACTATGGGTCTTAGTGTTTCAGATTCAACCCGACCGTTATAAATCGGCGTAGGAGTCGTTTCATCGGGTTTATAAATCGGTTCGGATGAACCAACAGGAATACGTTTTGTTTGTATATCATCGTTATTGGGATCTTGATATTCTTCAAGACCGTCTTTTAAACGACGACTTTCATCCGGCAAGATATCAACTTGGACTAGTGTTGTTCCCGTTTCTGGCATTTCCAAAGCCTCCGCCGTCTTACGAGACACATCAATTAGCCGATTATTAACCGCCGGTCCCCGATCATTCACGCGTACAATAGCCGTATTTCCGTTTTCTAAATTTGTGATGCGCACAAGGCTTGGTAATGGCAATGTTTTATGTGCCGCTGTCATTTTTTCATCATCAAAAACTTCCCCGTTAGTCGTCAATTTATTCTGACTATCCCGCGAATACCATGTGGCAACACCTTTTTCGCTATAATTCATATCTTCCTTGGGTGTATAAAGAACCCCCTTTATCCGATACGGTGCACCGACATAATAAACACTCTGTTCGGAAATATCCTCGTAATCACTGCCCGAACGGAACCAAAATCCATTTTCGCTGCATCCAGAAAGTAAAGTGGTCACCAAGGGCAAAGCCCATAATATTTTATTGTTCTGCATTTTGACACTCCATTTGCTGTAATAATTCAAAACTAGGATACGCATCAGGCGTTAAACCGTGCGCCCGTTGATAAGCGGCAACAGCTTGACGCGTTTTGGGACCGATTTGTCCATCGGCACCTTGAGTAGAATACCCCATTTCGGTTAATTTATTTTGAAGACACATGATGTCCCTAGTTTTAAATGGCCGAAATTCCGGTGGCGGTTTGATGGGATCATAACGTTTTTTTATGACATCCGCTAGCATCCCAACAGAAATTGCATAAAGACTTAACTTATTCCAGCGCATAATAATTTTAAAATTCGGATAGGTTAAGAAAACCGGTCCATTCTTCCCCATAGGAACATGCCATTCGGCAATCGTATTTTTTTCCCTATCGGGAAAAGATTTTATATGGCGCGGAGCTATCCCCAATTGTTCCCAATCGGCAACTGTTTTCTTTTCATGCTTATGGATTTGATGCCAATCAAAATCATCGGGAACAATGACCTCACGCCCCCACGGCTCATCCCTATTCCAACCCATTTGATGCAAGTAATTGGCCGCCGAAGAAAAAGCGTCCGGCATATTGTTCACGATGTCACGTCTGCCATTTTCGTCCCCATCCACTGCATAGGCTAAAAAAGTTGTCGGCATAAATTGAAAATGGCCAAATCCTCCATCCCATGATCCTGTTTTGGGGGCTACTCCCCTTTCATTTTGGACTATTTTCAGATATCCAATCAATTCACCGGTAAAAAATTTACGACGACGCGGATGATAGGCCAAAGTGGATAATGAATCCAACATATCTACACTTCCCATAAAAGAGCCAAAATTTGTTTCCATCCCCCATAGAGCCAACAAATACTCGTGTGGAACGCCATATTTTTCCTCTACTCGTGCAAGCCAAGTCTTATATCTACGCGCCATTTGTCGTCCCGTTTCAATTCGTTCTGGCGTTAATCGGCGATTCGTATAATCATAAAAGTTGGAAGCATATTCGGGTTTTTGGGTATCAAGACGAATCACCCGTTCCAATAAATGCATATTTGGCAATGCTTTATCCAAAACTTTACGATTGATACCGGCCTTTAAGGCCTCGGCATAAAAATCTTTTTTCCATGTATCAAATCCCGAATCGGCAAACGCATTTGAAGTTTGAAGACCCAGAGCAAAAACAATACAACATATTGATTTTAAAAAAATTTTCATGAAATATCCTTTGTTTTTTCTTTATCATAGCCTATTTTAAAGAAAAAATCACTTGATTTTTTTATTTTTTTTGTGTAAAAAGAAGGAAGCCTAAAATTTGCAATCATTTCAATGTGGAAAGGTGGCAGAGTGGTCTATTGGGGCGGTCTTGAATACGCAAGTAGAACGGAGCGCAGCGAAGGACAAAATAGGCGCGGTATTGACAGCGTCAATACCGGAGACGGTTTTTAAAGGAAGCCATACTCCTTGAAAATTCGGGATAAAACGGAAAGGTGGCAGAGTGGTCTATTGCAACGGTCTTGAAAACCGTCGTACCGCAGGGTACCGTGAGTTCGAATCTCACCCTTTCCGCCAGATTTAATATTTAGCAGTGCTAAATAGGTTAGATAAGAACTCACGGGATGAGTGACTTTGAATCACAGTCGCAGGCGGGGGCTCCACCGAATAGCGACAGGGTAATGGCCAAAGGACAACCCCGATGATTTATCCTTTTCATAAGAGGAATTGAAATCATTTTATTCTTCTTTTTAATAAAAATTTTAATGGCTACCTATTGCAATTTTTACAATTTTAGTGTATGTATGATGCCAAGACCCTATCATCTAACGGTTAGGATACGGCCCTCTCAAGGCCGGTACACGGGTTCAAATCCCGTTAGGGTCGCCAATAATAAAAGCCCCAATTTTGGGGCTTTTATAATTGGTATATTCCAAAGGAATTTTGAAACCGTAGGGTTCGAATGGAGCGATAGTGGAATTAACGCCGTAGGCGGCCCATGGGGTGAGGGGCAAAGCCCCGAATAAATCCTGTCAGAGTCAAACAACTAATTTTAGAAAAAGTCTTTATTTTTTAATAATCGTCTCCTCTGAGGGAGTTAAAACTTCGTTCCACTTTTTTTCTGGCAAGTTAACATTAGGATCAGCTCTTGTTATATAATCGATTAATCCACCCAAACCAACAATTATCATACCCAAGGTAAAGAGAATAAAAATCCATTTTCGGATATCTTTTTAAAGAGTGTGGCTGGCGCTAAAATGAAAATGAGGATTGCTAGAGAAACGATAATAATACTTCTTGAATTATAAAATAATGTCCGAGGCCTAGGATAAGTACAATCGCTAAAGGCACAAACACCGGTTTCTGAATTACATATTGCTTCTGAAAAACATGTGGGAGCAAAAAAGGAAACGTAAATCCAATAAACTGGCAAACCGATGGCAATAATTAATACAATAGTGGATAAAAACAAGTCTATTTTTTTTAATCGCATGACAACTCCTTTTCCTTATACTAAAATAATTTTATAAGAAACACAACATAAAAGTTCGTGAATTGCACACAAAGCCTCACCACTTTCAGATTAAGCCATTGTTTATCAATGTTTTTATTGCTTAAAATACTTGTTTTTAGGTGGGACACAGGACTGGGCACAAAGCCATTAAAACGCCACGAATTTTACTGCCGTTTCTAAACACTTTTAACCGCGCCCTATTTACCGATACAAAATTTCTCCGATGTCGGAGGGATTTTTAGGATATAGCACCTGTTTTTCAGGGCCTTTGCCATACCAAGTGCCACTGCCAAGCCAACCATCTTATTTTTATGATGAGCCTCATTTTTTAGGATTACAGCTTTATTACAGTATAATTTCAAAAATATTCAAATTATTCTTGCTTTTTTAGAAAAAAGTGTGCTAGGTTTAAATAAAAATTATGAAAGGAACATATTATGGATGAATTTGATAAGATAAAAGAGTTATCTGATGACATCATCGGACGCAAAGAACCGTCCTTTGAGGAAAAAGAATCAAAACAAATTGATTCTCCATTTAAAGATGATATGGATCTGTCAACTGCGGAAGAAGTTTCGGAAAAAGACATAACCTCCTTTAAGTGGCACTTTATCGCTTTGGGGATTTTTGTGGGGTTGATTGTCGTCGTATTAAGTGGATTTTTCCTATTTGGAGAAGAGGAAACCTCAGATAAAGTGATTACGATATCACCGACACCGGAACCGGTGCGCATTAAGCCCGAAAATGCCGGTGGCATTAATATCCCAAATCAAGATAAGTTAATTTACAACCGAATTCAAGCCGAAATGCCAAAGGTAGAACAGCTTTTCCCCGAACCGGAGAAACCCGTCTTACCCGACAATATGATACCTAATTCCGATTCCATAAATACAGAAGAAACAAAGGAAACCATGCATTCAGATACCTTTGTTCAGATCGTTCCCAAAAAAGAAATCCTGCCACTAAAAAAAGAACCACAAACGGTCAAAACGGATGTTTTAAAAGTGCAAACACCTGTTGTATCTCCAATTTCTAAGGTTTCGGATCAAATTTGGCGGATTCAATTAATGTCATCGCCCAAAAAAGCAACGGTTGAAAAAGCATGGAAAAATATTTTGCAAAAACATAAAGCCCTTTTATCCGATATGTCTCATACCATTGTATCGGTTGAAATTGCCGGTAAAGGGACTTTTTATCGGTTGCAGGCCGGAAAATTTGCAACTCGTGATCAAGCGGCAGCACTATGTGCCAAACTAAAAGCGCAAAAACAAGATTGTGTTCCTCAAAAGGCAGAAAAATGAAACACCCTGTTAAAGCAGTTATTTTTGGATGTGGCGGGTTGATACTTTCTCCTGCGGAAAAAGATTTTTTTCGGGAAGCTAATCCGTTGGGGTTAATTTTATTTGGTCGCAATATTCAAGACCCAGATCAAGTACAAGCCTTAGTGCGTTCTTTTCGGCGGTGCGTCGGGCGCAAAAACGCCCCTGTCCTAATTGATCAAGAGGGAGGCACCGTGCAACGGTTAAAACCGCCCCATTGGACAAAATTACCACCGGCGGAAGAATATGGGGATTTATATGGAACAAATCAAAAAAAAGCCATACAACGCCTTAAAAAACATGCCAAAACAATTGCAAAAGAATTGTTGGATTTAGGGATAAATGTAGATTGTTGGCCATGTTTGGATGTTAAAAACAAAGACCATAATGTGATGTATAAGAGATGTTATTCGGATGACCCGATATTAGTTGCCGAAATGGCACAAATATCGGTGGATACCGCCCTTCAAAACGGTTTAATGCCCATTATTAAGCATATTCCGGGATATGGACGCGTCACCGTTGATCCACACAAAAACCTACCAACTGTGACAGATTCTTTAAAGGATTTGGAAGCGGTTGACTTTTTTCCCTTTCGGCAAATGGAACAACCCGTTTGGGGTATGACGGCACATGTAATTTATACAGCCTTAGATAATAAAATGCCAGCAACACTTTCCCCAAAAGTGATGCGCTATATTCGGGAAAAAATCGGATTTCAGGGTTTTTTAATTTGCGATGATATGATGATGGGGGCTTTAAGTACCTTTGGAACGCCCCAAAAAATTGCACAACAAATTATCAAAGCCGGATGCGATGCCGTTTTGCATTGTAATGGCGTTTTAGATGATATGGTGGCAATAGCTCCCCATATTCCTGCTTTGTCGGGTGAAGCTCTGAAACGATTAAGACAAGCGGAAAAATTAAGATGATCTATACTTTAACAACTTGGGTTATGCCACTTATGCTGGCGATTATTGTGCATGAGGTTGCTCATGGTCTTATCGCCCGAAAATTGGGGGATGACACGGCCTATCGGGCGGGACGATTAACATTAAACCCCCTGCCCCACATTGACCCGATCGGCAGTATTTTATTGCCCATTTTATGTTGGCTGTCACATTCGGGAATTATGTTCGGTTGGGCCAAGCCTGTACCGGTTAACTTTAATCGTTTAAATCACCCAAAACGAGATATGGGGCTTGTAGCGGGGGCCGGACCTTTGGCCAATTTATTATTGGCTATTTTATTGGTTATTATCGGACGTTTCGCATTGGAACTATTACCGCAAGGAAATTTCTTAAAATGGCTTTTGCTCAATATAGAAAACGGTGTGGGAGTATCTCTTGTTATTGGGACATTTAATTTATTGCCGATCTTACCACTGGATGGCGGACGAATTTTGGTATCAATTCTGCCAACAAAATACGCCATAAAATATCAATCCACAGAAAAGTATGGATTTTTTGTTTTATTTGGTGTAATATTGCTGTCACAGATATCGGGGATCAATATCATCGGGTGGTTTATTAAAACCCTGTGGCCGTTGTTTGCCGGCATTGTTGAATTATTTATGAAGTAGGAGAATAAAAAATGATTGATATTAAATTATTGCGGGAAAATCCCGATTTGGTTAAAGAAAACATTAAGAAAAAATTTCAGGATAAAAAACTTGTCCTGGTAGATGAGGTTTTAGATTTAGACAAGAAAAACCGTGCTGCCATTACCGAAGTTGAAGCCCTGCGCGCAAAGCGTACTAAATTATCCAAGCAAATCGGTGCCCTGATGGGCCAAGGCAAAAAAGATGAAGCCGAATCCGTTAAACGCGAAAGCACCGAAATCGGGGATAAAATTACTGCATTAGAAGGTGAACAAGAAATGTTGTCGGCCGAAATTCGCCAACGCATGATGACTATTCCGAATATCATTGATGCATCTGTTCCTATCGGTAAAGACGATTCCGAAAATGTTGAGGTTGAACGCTTTGGTGAGCCAGTAGTACCGAATTTTGACATTCCCTATCATATTGATATCATGGAATCCTTTACCGGCATTGATTTGGATAGCGCACGTCGCGTTGCCGGAAACGGATTTTATTACCTGCAAGGCGATATTGCACGGCTACATTCGGCGGTTTTGGCCTATGCGCGCGACTTTATGATCGGTCGTGGTTTTACCTATTGCGTGCCGCCTTTCATGATTAGATCTCAGGTTGTGGAAGGGGTCATGAGCTTTGCCGAAATGGATGCCATGATGTATAAAATTGAAGGTGAAGATTTATTCTTAATCGGCACAAGCGAGCATTCTATGATCGGTAAATTTATTGATCAGATTATTCCGGAAGAAAATTTGCCCTATACCCTGACAAGTTATTCGCCCTGCTTCCGTAAAGAAAAAGGCGCTCATGGATTAGAAGAACGCGGAGTCTATCGCATTCATCAATTTGAAAAACAAGAAATGATCGTGATTTGTAAGCCAGAAGACAGCATGATGTGGTATAATAAGCTTTGGCAAAACACCGTGGATTTATTCCGCTCAATGGATATTCCGGTTCGGACGCTTGAATGCTGTTCGGGTGATTTAGCAGATTTAAAAGTTAAATCTTGTGATGTGGAGGCTTGGTCACCCAGACAGAAAAAGTATTTTGAAGTTGGTTCTTGCTCAACATTAGGGGATGCGCAGGCCAGACGCCTGAAAATTCGGGTGGCCGGTAAAGACGGTAAAAAATACTTTGCCCATACCTTAAACAACACGGTTGTGGCACCGCCACGGATGTTGATTGCTTTCTTGGAAAACAACCTGCAAGCGGACGGAACGGTTCGGATTCCAAAGGTTCTGCAACCTTATATGGGCGGTCAAACCATTTTAACACCCAAGAAAAAATAAGATATCTCATCAAAAAAGCCACCCGAAAAACGGTGGCTTTTCTTTTATTTTTAAAACAACTAACTGCCGTAAAAGAGCATATCGGTTTTGGCTTCTCCCGTATCGGTGCAAGCAGAAGTATTCAATGTCACATTTGTCCACTTCATGGTTAATAATTGGCTACATGCCCGATATGGTACATCGGTTAAAGTAATTTTAAATTGGGCGGAAGAATCGGCTTCAACCCGCAAAGAGCCCCAAGGCGTTGTGACTGTCGCCACATCTTCGTCACTTTCACATGGGTCATCAAAAACTTTATTATTACAAATTTTATTGCGCATATCATTAGAATTATGATCGGGAAATTCTCGCTTCCATGAGTATAAATCAGACACACCCATGGCCGTATTTTCAATTAAAGTAAATGCCGATGACACCCGAAACGATTCTAACCCGAAATTAGCCGTAGATATTGCCCCGATGGATAAAACACCAATGATAGCTAAAACCCCCATCATTTCCACCATACTGCGACCGGATTCTTGATTATTTATGTACATATTTTTTCCTTTCACTGTTGAATATAATTGTTAAAGCAATGCAATCGTTCCTCAATAGAACATGTTGAATTTAAAGATAATAATTTTTTAAAATCATCCACACCATCCCGTGCTACGATAAAAGGCAGTAATCCACTTTTTCGCATAATATCTATGGCAAGAATAGCCCTTTTTCCCATGATTATTTTTGCAAACTCCTTTTTCCGGCGCGATAAAGATACCCCTGCTAAACCATCCCGATATTTAGGAAATAACGCTATAATATCGGTATCAGGTTCATCTCGTCCGAAATTCGCCCAAAACCGAATATAGCGAAATATTCGCAAGGGATCTTCGGATATACGCATGGAAGGTTCACCAATAAACCGAACTACCTTGGCTTGAATATCCCTTCTGCCTCCAAAATAATCATAAATTTGCTCCCTATCCATTGATAGGGCATTCATCGTAAAATCACGGCGCATTCCATCGGTCGCATAATCGGCGATAAAGGTAATTTTTTGCCGACCACCTACATAAGAATCTTTTCTTAAAGTCGTAATTTCAAACCGTTCTCCATCCATTATAATTTCCGTTAAGCCATGACGCGGTGATATCGGATGTGATTTAATACTATGTTCGGATAACCGTTGGCGAACCTCATCAGGCGGCAACGGTGTTGCCATATCAATATCATTAGGTTTTTTATCCATTAAATAATCACGTACACAACCACCTACCAAGCGCACTTGGCCGCCCAGAGCATCATAAACTTTTATTACCGCCGGTGTCCATAAATTAAGCATAATTCCATTTTAGCGAATTAAACCTTGCTTTTCAACAAAAAAAAGTGTAAAATTAAAAAAATGATGATTGATACCACACAAGATTTGACTAAATTGTGCACAAAATTGGCAAAATTACCCTTTGTCACTGTTGATACCGAATTCATTCGCGAAAAAACATACTATCCGGAATTGTGCTTAATCCAAATTGCAAGCATTGGAATAGAGGCTGTTGTTGACCCATTGGCCCCAGGAATTGATCTATCACCACTGTATGACCTGTTGAACAATCCACATATTGTTAAAGTTTTTCATGCAGCAAGGCAAGATATTGAAATTTTTTATCATTTAACAAAGCAAATTCCAACACCGCTATTTGATACGCAAATTGCCGCCATGGTCTGTGGATATGACGAAAACGTCGGATACCAACAGTTAGTACATGATATAACAGGAGTTACCTTAGATAAATCCATGCGCTTTACTGACTGGAAAAAAAGACCTCTGTCACCGGAACAGGAAGAGTATGCACTAAATGATGTGACCTACCTGCGCGATGTGTATTTAGCCTTTAATGAAAAGATTAAGCAAAACGGACGCGCAGAATGGTTAGCCGAAGAAATTGCCGTCCAAAATAATCCCGCGACATATGATACCGATGATAATGAGGTTTGGCGTAAGGTAAAAATTCCCTTTAAACGCCCGATACAAGTTCATGTTTTTTCAAAACTTTGTGCGTGGCGTGAAAAAACAGCAAAAACCAAAAATAAACCCAGAAAGCATCTATTAAAAGATGATGCATTGATTGAATTGGCTATTATGATGCCGGAAAATATTGAAGATATCAATAAATGCCGAAATATATCAACAGGATTTGGGAAAAGTGTATTGGGGCAAGAGGTACTATCTGTTATCAGATCTGCCAAAAATGATTCGCCGGATATGTTCCCTAAAAATTGGGAAAAGCCAAAGGGATTAACGCATACACAAAAAACGATGGTTGATTTATATCATTTATTGTTAATGATTGTCGCAACAGAGCTAAATGTTGCACCGAAAATTATAGCATCATCAGACGAATTAAAAAGTTTGGCTTGTGGAGACAACGATGTGCCGTGTATGAAGGGATGGCGATATGATTCCTTTGGTGCGAAGGTTTTATTGTTTAAGCAAGGGAAACTTTCTTTTACCTATAATCCACATCTTCATCGGCCTGAAATAGCGGATATTTAAATGAAAAAATTAGAGATTCAATCGGATTTCCTTAAAATATGGGCTCTTGTTGCCATGACCGCCGATTATGCCGACAAAAATTTATGGCAGACCGAATGGATTTCCGATACAATTGGGCGAATGGCCTTCCCGATTTTTGCATTTTTAATTATATCAAATTACCAAGCCTTTCATCCTTTTCAAAAATATGTAATACGATTGGGATTCTTTGGAATTTTGACCGAACTTATTTTATCTTTATTTAGACCAATGGAAATAAATATCCTATTCACTTTTCTATGGGCAATTTTGTATTTACGATTTACCGAATTTGTGTGCAAAAAAACAAAATCCATTTTGTGGCAAGCTTACTGGACTTCTTTTTTGTTTTTCATTATGTTGCCTGTTATTTTGATGTCCGATTATAGCCTGTTTGGATTTTTATTTTTAATGGCACTTTATGCCTATAAAATAAAGCCCTCACGTCTTAATTATTGGGCAGTCCTAATCACAGGTGGAGCCATGAACTTTTATTCGGTAATTGCTGTATGCAGCACCATCATAACATTAATCATACTAATGTCAGGTATTAAAATAGCAAAAGGAATTCGCATGATAAAATGGTGGGGATTTTATTTTTATTACCCGTTGCATCTATTATTTTTAAACACTTTAAGGAATCTATGATGAAAAAATTATGGTTTCTTTTACTTATTTTGATGGTGGTAACCTGCGGTAAGGAATTGTCTTTTAAAGGAAAGGAATATACTTATCAAACAGAGGGGGGACTAAATATTACACTGGGATTTGATGGGCATACTCATCGGTATTTTGGAAAAGCCGTCAACCAATTTTTTGGAACCTATCAAATCAAAGGCAATAACATTAAATTTCAATATCCCACCAGCACTATGAAAATGGGTAGCTCCACCCATATGCATGATGAAGAAAAATTTTTTAACGCCTTGGAACACATTGACAAATTTCAATTGAAAAAGAAAATCTTGACCTTTATAACCACAGATGGAAAAGAAATTGTTATGACACTAAAGGAAAACATGAAAAAACAAGGATTTTATTATGAAAAATAAGAAAATTTTAACACTTGCTATAGATACTGTTGCCGATAGTATTTCAGTGGCCTTAATCCAAAACGGTCAAACAATAGCATCCCAATATCGTGCTATGGAACGCGGACAGGGTGAGGCCTTAATTCCCATGATTCAAAATGTTATCCGTAAGGCACAATATGACTTTAATGATTTAACCCAAGTTGCCGTATCAGTGGGGCCTGGATCCTTCACAGGGGTGCGAATCGGTTTGGCTACCGCACGGGGGATAGGGCTTGCACTAAACATTCCAGTGGTCGGTATTAGCGCATTTGAAGCCGCCGCATTCAAAACACATGGCGATATTTTGATTGTTTTGGATACAAAACGCGGGGACTTTTTTACACAACGGTTTCAAGACGAAAAGCCGGTTGAAGCCCCCTGTATTCGGGATACAGCTGCCATAAAATCACTAAATCCCAATTCTATCGGCGGTTCAGGAAAAGATATGTTATCCTTCATGAATATTCCGATTGTTCAATCATCATTTATACCCGCAGTCGCGGTAGGGTTATGCGCCATGACTTCCAGCGGGAAAGCTGAACCTTTTTATTTACGGGATGCCGATGTTAGTATCTAATGGTCAAGTTGAATATGCTCCCGTCATTGCGGAGCTTTATCGCCACTGTTTTCCCGATAAGTGGATCGAATCCGATATTCGGAAAATTTTGGCTTTACCCTCTACAGTAGGGTGGGTGACGGAAAAATGTTTCCTTATTTGTTCGCTTGCACTGGATGAAATGGAAATTATTTCTATTGGTGTACTACCGAAATACCGAAAAATGCATTTGGGAAGCAATTTAATGGCAGAATTAATTAAATTTGCCAAAATGCGCGGCGTAAAAAAAATTTTTTTAGAAGTTTCTATCCAAAATCAACCTGCAATAAACCTATATCAAAAATTCGGCTTTACCCAAACGGGTATCAGGAAAAATTACTACCACACCGAAGACGGTTTGATAGATGCCTTAAACATGATGAAAATAATTTAAGATAAATAGGTTTTTATCAAAAAACAGGTTGCAACAGTACTTAACAATGCGGCATTGATAATTATCGTATCTCGCACAATACGCCATAAATATCCACCGATATCGTAAAAAGAGGCTTTTTGTACCAAGATCCACAACAAAACATGAAATCCCAATACAATCAAAAAAGCAATCAAATAAACTCGCATCTCGGTTAATAAAACGGAAAGAGGGACCTGCTCTGTTTGGATTGAAAAAATCCAAAGGCCCATAATGATACCAACCAATATGATAAAGCGAAATGTTAAAAACGGTTTTGAAAATTCGGGTATTTTCATTTTATTTTCCTTTCATATTAACGACGACGACGCGCCCGCGGACGACGAACACCTTCAACCCGCGTATTGGTTGTGGTACCAGTATTGATTACCACAGTTCCATTTCTGAGAGCCGCATCTTTTAGAGGTGATTCAACCTGACCGATAATATCGCGTTGAATTTCAACCATTTCATGCCGTGCTCTATTTAAATCAGAAAGCGTCATATTTTCTTCCAACTTTTTTTGAGTATCCACAGCAACCTGTAAATTTTGATTGACCGCAAATGAAATCCATGCATAACCTTTAAACACATCGCGGGGCACGCCCTCCCCATTGATATACATACTTCCCAGCACATACTGTGAAGGCGCATAGTTTTGTGATGCCGCATAGGTATAATATTTAACGGCCTCAGGCAAATTAGCCTCACCGACTTTACCTTCTTGTTGCAACCGCGCATACGAATGAAAAGATGTTAAATCTCCGTTCGCGGCAGCCAACCGATACGCATTCGCTGCTTTTTGAGCATCTTCCTTAGCATTACGAAGCAGATAGATATCCGCCAAATAACGACCGGCTATCGGTTTATTAACGATATTTACCCGAGATAAATATTCAATGGATTTATCTAAATCTTGATCAACAGCCTCCCCCATATAATAGGCAACCCCTAAATTCAATAAGGCATCATCATCATTCTTTTCGGCGGCTTTTTGATACAAAGAAAAACCTTTGGTTTTATTTTGAGGAACAAAATGACCTTCGGACAAAAAATACCCCATCATGGATTGTGCTTTTTCAAAGCCACCATCGGAAGATTGTTGAATGTATTTAAGACCCTGAGCCTCATCCTGATCAACACCATATCCGTTTAAATACATGTATCCAATATAAAATTGAGCCCGTTCGCTACCGTTATCGGCCAATGGCTTTAATTCGGCAAATGCCTGCGGATACTGCTGATTATCAAAGTATCCCAATCCAGTCGCATAGTCGGCAAACGCCGGCGTTGCCAACATCATAGCGGATAATAGTATCAATTTTTTCATTTTTGCCCCCTGCAACTTTGCATTGACCATACCACACTTTTTTTTAAATTACAAATAAAATTTAAAGCAACAAAAATTATTTGCATTTTTTTATCTTTTTTGCTATACTCTTGCACAAGTTTTTTCTATTTTTTTATTTAAGAGTTTAAAATGAGTCAAAATATCAGAAATATAGCTATTATTGCCCATGTGGATCACGGGAAAACAACTTTTGTAGATGCCTTTTTAAAACAAAGCGGGGCTTTTCGCGAAAATCAGCAAGTTGCTACTTGTGCGATGGATTCGGGTGATTTGGAACGTGAACGCGGTATTACGATTTTTGCTAAATGCACTTCCGTTGAATGGAAAGGCACCCGTATCAATATCGTAGATACACCGGGACATGCGGACTTTGGCGGTGAAGTAGAACGAATCCTATCCATGGTAGATGGTGTGATTGTTTTGGTTGACGCGGCGGAAGGCCCCCTGCCCCAAACCAAGTTTGTGGTCAGTAAAGCTCTGAAATTGGGATTAAGACCAATCGTCGTCATTAACAAAGTGGATCGGGCAGATGCACGACCCATTGAAGTTCAAAATGAAGTTTTTGACTTATTTGCCAATTTGGGGGCTACGGATGAACAGTTGGATTTTCCGACCCTGTTTGCCTCGGGTCGTGATGGATGGGCTGCTAACTCTTTAACGGACGAACGCAAAAACATTGAGCCTCTTTTTAACAAAATTTTAGAACATGTCCCTGCCCCCGTTTGTGATGAAAATGGTCCTTTTAAAATGTTGGTGACAACTTTGGAAGCAGACCCGTTTGTCGGGCGAATCTTAACTGGCAGAATTACCTCAGGTCGCATTAAAACAAATCAAACAATTAAAGCCCTGTCCCGCGAAGGGAAACCCGTTGAAACCGCGCGAGCATCAAAAATCGTGGCTTTTCGGGGACTTAAACGACAGCCGATTGAAGAAGGCCTTGCCGGTGACATTGTCAGTATTGCCGGTTTTTCCGAAGCAACGGTGGCTGATACTTTATGCGATCTGACGGTGGAAGAACCCTTACATGCCTTACCGATTGACCCACCGACTTTGGCGATGACCTTTTCAATTAATACTTCGCCTTTGGCCGGGACAGAAGGCGATAAAGTGACTTCCCGTATGATTTGGGATCGCTTAGAAAAAGAAGCGGAAGGAAATATTGCCCTTAAAATATCACGAACCGAATCAACCGATTCGTTTGAAGTCGCCGGTCGTGGCGAACTTCAATTAGGAATTTTAATTGAAACCATGCGGCGCGAAGGATATGAATTATCAGTGTCACGTCCGCGTGTGGTATTCCACACAGACGAGCAAGGACATAAATTTGAACCGATGGAGGAAGTCGTCATTGATGTGGATGATGCCTATACCGGTGTTGTGGTTGAAAAAATGTCCGTCCGTAAAGCCGAAATGACCGAAATGATCCCCAGTGGTGGCGGAAAAACAAGATTGACTTTTTTGGCACCTTCCCGAGGCCTTATCGGGTATCATAGTGAATTTTTAACCGATACTTGCGGCACAGGTGTTATGAATAGGCTTTTCCACAGCTATGCCCCCTATAAAGGGCCGATTTCGGGACGCAGAAACGGGGTGTTGATTTCAACAGAATCGGGAAAATCTGTGGCCTATGCTTTATGGAATATTCAGGAGCGTGGTCCCCTATTCATTCCGGCAGGCGTTGCCGTCTATCCTGGTATGATTATCGGTGCCAATGCAAAACCAGGAGATATAGAGGTAAATCCTATCAAGGGGAAAAAATTAACAAATATGCGGGCTGCCGGTAAAGATGAAGCAGTAGCCCTAATTCCACCAGTGCAAATGTCGTTAGAGGCAGCACTATCCTATATTGCCGAAGACGAATTGGTAGAAGTGACGCCTAAAAACATCAGACTTCGCAAAAAATTATTAGACAGCAACGATCGCCGCAAGTTTGAACGTGGCAGATTACCACAGGAGTAAAAAATGATAGAGGGGGTAAAAAGATATTTAAGTCCAAAAATTTTACCTTTTTTGGGGCTTGGGATTGCCGTTCAGGCCCCAATTAACCTGATTGGAGGTTCGCTTAAATTATGGACACGGTCATCCGGTCTTGAATTAGCAACTGTCGGTGTTTTTGCAGCCGTCACCATGCCATACAGTTTGAAATTTTTATGGGCCCCCATCATTGATCGTTTAAACCTGCCGTGGGCAAAAAAAATGGGATGCAAACGGGCATGGTGCCTGCTGTTTCAATTTGGGATACTGATGGGGCTTTGGTTCATATCATTTTTAAATCCTCTTCAAAATGTTTGGCCCTTATTTTGTGGATGTTTATTGATTGCAATTTGCGGAGCCAGTCAGGCATTAACGGTTGATGCTCTTAAAATTGATATTCTTAATCAATCGGAATTGACGGACGGAACTGCTGTCAAGGAATTTGGTGGCAGAATCGGGTATTTGGGCGCAACGGCGGGCATGCTTGCCCTATCGCATTATTTGGGTTGGAATGCCGCCTATAAAATTTCAACAATTATGACCGTTATCGGAATTATTTCCTTGATGTTCGTTAAGGAACCTGTCTCAAAGCCGAAACCTATCAATTTTAACACCACCATTAAGATGCCTTTTATGGATCTATGGAATAGACAAAATTTCCCGATGCTGTGCCTGTTTATCGTACTTTATAAGCTATGCAATGGAATGCTTGGCAGTATGGCGTGGCCTTTCTATCACGATAACGGGTTTAGCGATTTAGACATCATGCGGGTATCCAGTATATTTGGGACAATTATGACGGCAATGGGTATCTTTTGTGGGGGAATGATCCTGCATCGTTTTAAATTTAGACCCTTGTTATTTATCTTGGGATGTATTGAGATTTTAACCAGTTTTGCTTTTGCTGGTCTGGCACTGGCAGGGCGCAATATTCCCTTATTTGTTTTGGTCATTATTTTTGATAATATCATCGGTGGTATCGGCAGTGCGGTTTGGGTGGTCTTTATATCTCGCATGTGTTCCAAAAGTTTTTCCGCAACCCAATATGGTTTTTTGGATGCCCTGACAATGATACCGCTAACGCTTTTAGGAATGTTAAGCGGATGGCTGGCTCAAACCCTTGGGTGGCCGGAATTTTTTGCTTTAACGGGGGTTTTAATGATACCGGCACTATGTATTATCAGATTTAAGAAAAACTTTTTTAATACATAAGTCAATGTATTTTGTCTTAACCGACCAAAGAAAATTATTCTTTTGTTCAGTTTGAAAACAAGATAATATCGGTTGGTTTTCCCATGCTTAAAAAGTGAAGTGCCGATTCTTCCAATTGATCTGTGTCCAGCGAATTATCGGATAAGGATTTGACTTTTAATTCTAAAAATGAACGATGAGCACGATATTCTTCGGCTCTTTGACGGGCTTGGTCTATTTCAACTTGAACCTGCTTTAATCGCCAATATCCATGTGCTCCGTATATGCCATGATACATAAAATATGATGACACAATTAAACACGCAATCGGAATAACCCTGAATCTGGGAAGGTAAATCATGGTGTTAACTTTTCCTCTTGAATCTGTCCATATCGGCGCAAATCATCATATAGAGTGATTTGATTACGACCATTTTCCTTGGACGCATACAGGGATACATCGGCGTGTTTAACCAATGTATTCAAATTAGATGATTGCGAATCCGAAATACCGCCACTGATTGTTATATGGATAAGTTGACCATTAGATAAAATATCCATTTTTTCAACGGCCTCACGCACATGTTCCATAGCTGTCATAGCATCAACAGGTGCCGTGTTGGAAAAGAAAATAACGAACTCTTCTCCGCCATAGCGTGCCAGAACATCAGATTTACGCAGTGTCGCCTTCATCACTTCGGATAATTGCTTTAAAACCAAATCCCCCACATCATGACCGTAGGTATCATTCACTTTTTTGAAAAAGTCAATGTCTATCATCCCGATTGCATAGGGTGTTCCGTATCGGCGGGCTGTTTGTAGAGCCTGATATGCCAAAATTTCAAATTGTCGCCGATTGTAAAGGCCTGTTAAAGGATCGGTTGAAGCTTGTTCTTTTAACATTTCTGCCGTCCTTTTTTGATTGGTAATATCCTTAAAGGTTGTGAACAAAACGACCTCTTCATCCATATCGGTTGTTCGTGTCGTCATGTCAATCCAAAAATTATTATTTTTTTCAGGGTGATGCACTTCGGCTTCAAAAGACTTAATCAAGGGGGATTGATGCAATTCTGCCAATAAAGTATCCTTTTCTTCGGGGTGCACAAAAAAAGAAAACAGGGAATATTCCACTGTGTCTTCGGGTGCTAATAAAAGCATTTGTCTAGCGACCGGATTCATGTATAAAATTTTATCGTCCCTAAGTCTGGAAATTATAATCGGAAACGGTGACATTTCCCAAGTTTCTTTTTTACTTTTTCTTTCAATATCTAACCGATATTGTAATTTACCCGTTTCTAAATTAAGTAATTGAACTTGTGCAGCCAGCGATAGCACAATCGTAATCGTATAGCACAACAACATAACTTGTTGAATGTTTAAAATCAAATCAAATAGTTGATACCCATAGCATATTCCCAAAACAATAAACCCGTTCCCAACGGCGCGAACCGCTTTGTTTTGACGACTTGTCGGACTGAGATAAAAAGATAGCCCCGCAATCAAAAAACCAGCCATCATATAAACCGATGATAAATATGCCCCCACCGTCCACCATGTTTCAGATCGGGATAAGCCAACACTAATCCCCACCAATAATGCCGCCACAACAATGACCAATGCTGTTGGTGAAAAATACATCCGAATATTACGAAACGCCCCTGTGATAAAAAAGGCCGTTGTTAATGAGACCAATGATAAATCCGTTAAAGGGCGCAATAATGGCGGAAAGGAAATATCGGGATTAAGAGTGGATACAACATTAAAAGTAATAGAAATGATATCCTTTAAAATAATAGTATAAAATGCGAATGTCAGCAAACGAAATGTTTCTTTTTGGGTGCCTTTAATTGCAATCATATTATTCATCAAGGCCATTAAAAATGCCCCTACCAATTCCGCCCAACAGGGCGCAATAGCCTTTAAAATTGTGTCTGCATAATATAAAAAATGATTCATTTAAGGCTCCTTTTACGCAATTTTTCCTTATCTTAACCATAAAAAATGAAAAAGTAAATAAAAAAATGATATAGGGGTGTTGCAAAATACAATGTTATGACCTATATACAGTTCATCAGTTTGATTTTTACTATATTAAAAAGGAGAAAAAGGATGTCTAAAATTTTAGTAATTGACCTTGGAACTACAAATTCATGTTTGTGTATCATGGATGGAAAG